>JACZSH010000034.1:0-7982 GCA_022574315.1 Chloroflexota bacterium
TCCGCGATTATCCGGCAGAGTTGCTCGGTCAGGTGCGGGAATTGCATCACCTGGAACTTTTCCCAGTACACCGGCGAGTGTAGTCCCGAGGTAAGCCGGAAGTGTCCCTTGAGCATGGCCCCTGATTTCAGGAAGATTTCTTCGGCGCTGTTCATTGGTGTTGCCCCCGTAATTTTCCCCGGTTGCCCGTCTTCGACCCTAACGCTGGCCGGCTGATTACTGGCTCGATGCGGTGGCGGTTTGACCGCCCGGAGAAGAGGCAGAGACGAATCCCCATCTATCCGGCGGCCAGATGGATAGCCAGGCTTTGCCGACGATGTTTTCGCGGGGTACCACCCAGCCGTTGTGAGAGTCGTTGCTGTTATTCCGGTTATCGCCCAGGACGAAATAACGATTTTCGGGAACGGTCATTTCCGGCACCTTATAACTCGGTGCACTCTTGATGTAATCTTCTTCCAGTTGCGAACCATTTACGTACACCCGATTCTCTTTTATCTCCACGGTGTCCCCGGGCAGGGCAATGATGCGCTTGATATAGTCGTCCTGATTGTTCTCGGGGGGTTGAAATACCAGAATATCGCCTCTTTCCGGTTCATGCAGATAATAAGTCGCCTTGCTGACCAGAATCCGCTGACCGTTTTCGAGGCTCGGTTTCATGCTGATACCAACCACGATAAAGCTTTGCACCGTTGCCTGCAGCAGGAAAAAAATAACCACGGCAAAAATGAGGGTTAGCACTACTTCGCGAAAAAAAGTTCTCAACGCCTGTTTACTCCAAAACCTGTTCTTATTATAGCCTGTTTACCTTTCCCAATCCAGATAATGGGCAGGTTGAGTCCAATAAAGGTGGAAAAGCAAATATCACTCCGATGGTGCTGATGTATCCGTGAAACCATGTCGTCGTAGCATCCGGCGCAAAAGCGCTCTCTTGTTTGGCACCCGCCCGAAGCAGGTGATGCACCGGCCGGTTATGATTTAATAGAAAGCGACTAGCGTTTTACTCGCATAACAACGAAAACTACAATCAGGACTACAATTACCACGATACCGATCCAGGTCATCATTTCTGGTCGCCCTCCTTCTGATTCCGCATAGCCCGTCCTGGTGTCATTATAGCACATGAGGTCAATTTGACCCATCAGCCGTCTCCACCCATAGTCTTTCCCCGTCAGTAATGAAATCTATGGTGCCTTGCCGGTCAGTACGATATATATTTCCGGCGCCAGGCTTCTTCCTCAGCCTGTCCAGTACTTCATTATCGGGAAGACCGTATTTATTGTCGGCGCCGACGGAGATGACGACTATTTGCGGATTGACTGCCGCTAAAAACTCGGGGGTAGAAGACGTATCCGAGCCGTGATGGGCAATCTTCAGTACCGTACTTCTGAGGTTGGTCCCGCTGGCGATTAATCTAAACTCCGCTTCTTGTCTTATATCCCCGGTTAGCAGGAAGCTGAGGTTGCCCGTGCTTAGTTGCAGTACAATCCCGTTGTTGTCCGAATCCTCCCCGGTACCGGCCCGTGGTGGTAAAAGGGGATTGAGCACATTTAGCATTAGCCCGTCATCCAGAGTAATCTGCTGGCCAGCCTGGGCGGTGGTGAGATGAATGTTCTTTTCTTCAATGAGTTTTAAAAACTCGTTAAATATCGGCGATTCAAAATCCAGGTCAGGATACAGGACATGCTTTACCTGATAACGCCGTATCACTTCTACCAGGCCAGCGAGGTGGTCATAATCGGGATGAGTCAGTACTATTAAATCGATGGTTCTGTCCCAAAACGGCATTTTGCGGCTAAGCTCCAGGCTTATCATTTGTGGACTGGGTCCGCCATCAATCAAAATTTGCTGATTACCTTTTTGAATCAAAGTCGCATCTCCCTGACCGACGTCCAGGAAGCTGACATGGACATTATTATCAGGCATGGCGGCGGCGGAAAACGAGACTATGGCCGCAGCCGGTAGCATTAAGGCAATAACCCATTTCCGGTGTCGCCGCAGGGTAAAGGTTAGGGAGTGACGCAAGCGTAATTTGAATTTGGTGGTTACTTCATCGGCAATCGCCGGGGGCTTTTTGCGATTAAGGAAAATGGCCGTGGCCAGAAGCAGGTAATAGACCCAGATGACAGTGAGGCTTATCGAGTCTACCTTGATAAATGAGAGAGGGGATGCAGCCAGGCCGTTAACCAGCCATAACATATAGGAAAGAAAGAGCCAGGTCAGCCAGCTGAAAACCTGCGCGATGGGAAGGGAGATAAATCCCATGACCCCGGTCATCACTCCGGTGACGATAATACCCGGTAGCGCTGGCAAAGCGAGAAAGGTAGCCACCGGTCCAACCAGCGAGATGATACCAAAATAATAGGCAATAACCGGCCAGACGGCCACAATCGCGGCCAGGGAAGCGCTGAAACCATCGACGGTTAGACCGGCGATTGAACTCAGTCTTCCTTCTTTGCCAGGGGTAGCTCTAATTATTTTTCTGCCCAATGTCCGGAAAGCGGGGTATAGAAAAATCAGTCCGGACATGGCCAGAAAACTCAACTGAAAAGAGGCGGCTCCTAAAATGTAAGGGCTTATACCCACCATTATCGCCGCGGCGAAAGTGAGCGCGACGAAGGCGCTGCGCTGTCTGCCTGCAATCTCGGCGGCCAGGAAAACACTGGCCATAATAGCACCGCGGACTACGGGCGGATGCATGCCGGTAAACAGAGCATAGAGCCAGATGATGACCAGCGCCAACCAGATGTAGAGGCGGTACCGGCGACCAAAAAGCCAGATACCCGTAGCGAGCATGATTCCGGCGATAATACCGAGATGAAGACCTGATATTGCCAGGAGATGGGCGGTACCGGTGCGGGCGAAAGTCGTCATGGTCGATGATGGAATGTTGCCCCGGATACCCAGTATAATGCCCTGGGCGAGCGCCGCTTGCGGCTCCGGCAGCACCATAGATAGCGTCCGGGAAATACTGTTTCTGGCCGTATAAATCCACTGCAGGAGTATGAAACCTTTGCTTCTTTCTAATATGTCTATTTCAGGATAGAGCAGGGTAGTGTAGATTCCCTGGTGAGCCAGATAGCCTTTATAGTCGAAGTCATTAAACTGAGTTGGTGTCTCCGGTCTGCCGGTGACTTGCAGCATATCTCCATACTGGTAGGCAGGATACCTGGGCACGAAAAGTAGCGCCTTGCCTTTTACCGCCTGCCACTGCTCGGCCACTTTTATTTCGGTTGCTTGCAGGATAAGATGAGTACTCTTCTCCCTGACGTCTGGGTCACCTGCCACCATCCCCCTGATTTCGGTGACCCGGCTGTTATTATAGTAGCTGAGAGTACTCTCATCACTGGTGTTCAAGCTGGCATGGGCATAAGTGGCCGCCGTCGAAAAAGTAATCAGGCTAAGACCGGCTAAAATCAGCGCTTTCCGGTGCTGCCGGGTAAAAAAGAGTAGCAGAAAAGGAATAAGACCGGTCAGCATGGCGGTTAAAGGCAGGTAAAATTTGGTTCCCAGGAAGATGCCGATTAGCCAGGCGCAACTGAGATAAATAAGTAACACTAGACTTTGTTATTCAGCTACGGTGACCAGAGGTTTAATCTTCTCATAGGTGGCCGTGCCGATACCTTCTACGTTGATTAGTTCATTGGTGTGGCGGAATGGTCCGTATTGTTGTCGGTAGTCAATTATTGCTTTGGCCTTGATTTCGCCGATGCCGGGTAACGCTTCCAGCAGCCATGCTTCGGCTTGATTAATGTTTATTTTTTGCGGCGGCTCTACCCCGGTAACACCAGGTACGTAAAGTTCCAATCGTCTGGTGTCAGCCCGGGGAGAAATACCCCCGGCCGCCTGAATAATATCGTTAACGGTGTCTTGTTCCTCTAAAGGGTAGTAGCCGGGATTATTTACCTCGCCCCCAACGTAAATCTCACCTTGAGAAATTACCTGGTCGGGAGGCAGGATAATCTCGATGAGGTGGCCTGGAGTATACTTAAGCCAGGTGATGACACTACCAGATACGATAATGGCGGCAAGGAGGCTCATAACCAGTATCCAGGATTTGTCTGACCTGGTCACAGAATGTCTCCGGCTAGTGTCCTCCTGAACATAAAAGAACCCCGGGTATTCCTTTCCCTCTATATACGAACAGCGCTGATACCGATTAACCTTGTCTCCGCGGTTATCCGGTTTATGCTTAAATGCCGGTCAAGGCGGTGCGGAGGTTTTTTTCCGTTTCGGGAGTGGTTAGAACCACTATCTGGTCTCCTTCGCGAAGGATGGTGCGCGGAGTAGGCAAATGGGGATTGTGGTCCTTGGGTATAATTAAAGCCAGTTTGCTACCGGCTGGTATTGAAAGGTCTTTGATTGACTTCCCTATCGTCACCGCTTTAGGAGGAATTCTGACCTCAACAATTTCCATATCTTTATCGCTTAGAGTCAGCAAGTGAGTCAAAGGATGGGTCGGCACTTCTTTTTCTATAACTTCCAGAATGATGTTGGTGGCGCTGACGGTAACATCTATCCCCAGTGTCTTGAAGATGTGCTCGTTTTGCGGGTTTCTAATTCGGGCGATAGTACGGGGCACCTTAAATTTATACTTGGCCACCTGGCAGGCGACCAGATTGTCTTCATCATCCCCGGTAACCGCCACCAGCATGTCAGCCCGTCCGGTGCCCACTTCCTCTAAGGTGGCGGCTTCACAGCCATCGCCACAGATGCACACACTGCCCATTTCTTCGGTAATAATATTGCAGAAGGCGGCATTCTTTTCTATGATAAGAATTTCGTGCCCCTCGTCAAGTAACGCTTTGCCAAGATAGTAGCCGACTCTGCCGCCGCCAATGATAATAATGTACATGCTGCTCCTTAGCTCTCTATCTTTTCTTTAACCAGCTGGGCAAATATTGTGGTCGGGCTGAACGCCTCCAGCCCCAAAGTATCATACAACTCCTGGCGTAAAGGATCGTATATCCGGCAGATTACCCTGGGTACCTTAAAGATGTGCTTGGCAATTTGGGCTGCCATCACATTCCGGTTGTCTCCCTGAGTAAGGGCGACAAAAATGTCCGTCTCCTCGATGCCGGCTCTTCGCAACATTTCCTCATCAATACCATTACCGACTAATGCCGTGCCGCCGAAAGTGGGTTCTAACCTGCGGAAGCTAGAGGCGCTAATATCCAGGACCGTAACCTTATAGCTTTCCGCATCAAGCAACCCGGCTAACTGGGCACCGACTCTTCCACAACCCATAATTAATACTTTCATAGATAACCTCAAATGTTGATTCTATTGATGATACAGGATAACTGGACAAACAGAGTTCTTTAGTACGTAGGGTGCCACATCGCCCAGACTAAACTGCCCAAACCGTTTTTTGTAACTTACGCCCATCAAGATTACATCGATACCACGTTCAACAGCCTCGTCGATGATAGACGGACCTGCCTCACGAGCCTGGAGGATATCGGTCTCTATCTCGCAGCCTTCTTCTTCGGCAATCATTTCTATATGGTCGAGTACTTCTTCTGCTTTCTGGATGTCAGACGCTATCTCGGCGTCCAGAGGCAAAGACCGCTTAATGGTGACCACGTAAACTGACCAGATTTTGCCCTTCTCTTTCTTGGTCAGCCGACAGGCCAGCCTCATTGCTTCTTCGTCAACTTTGGTGCCGGTTATCGGCACCAGAATCTTGTTAAACTCCATTGCTTTCTACAATAATTTCCTCAACTTGAGTATCATTATAATTTGCTGACGGGAAAACTACAATCCTTTTTATTAAGTTATTAAACTACCCTTAATTAAATTCTTCCCGGCTTCCTGACTCACGGGTTACTGGACCGGTGATTTTTGTTTGAGGTCTCCCTTACTGATTATACTTTATTGGCTGCAACCAGTTATTGTATTTCCTTTTCGGTCACCTGTCAACCATAAAAAACTTGACAAAAGACCATAAATTAATTATAATATAGCCAAGTGTCATTTCAGGATGCCTTATGTTGATCAGAACCAGGGTTTTTGAGTTGTGCAACGGCAACTATCGCAACTTGTCTGATCTAGCCGGTGTCATGGGGCTGTCTATCAGCCAGGTCTACCGGGTTCGCGAGGGAAAACGCTCCATTAACCAGAAATTCATCATCGGGGCAAAGAAGGCGTTTCCCGATTACCGACTTGATGAGCTATTTTATCTTGATTCTGAGCTTGGTCAGGCTGATAAAGTAGAGCCAATTGTCACGGACCGCTGCCAGCATGTCGTTGAGTAATATAATAACATTAATTTATCGAATACGTGAACTCAGGCTGGTACCTAGTCCTGAGGTTCTTCCGGCTCAATCTTTCGCAATTCATCCATGCTTCCCAGGTGATCAACGTACAGAGTCCCATTTAGATGGTCTATCTCGTGTTCCAGAACTTGAGCCAGTAGTCCATCTGCTCTGATACGCACTTCTTTCCAGGTTCGGTCGCGCCCTTTGACGGTAATTTTCTCGGCGCGGGTGACCCGTCCAAAGTAACCGGGAAAGCTGAGGCAGCCTTCGTCAAGGATACGTTCTCCCTTTCTTCGCACTATCTTGGGATTGATAATAACTATGTCTTCGGCTTCTGGCTGGTCAATGACAATTACCCGGAGAGGGACACCTACTTGCGGAGCTGCCAGCCCTGCCCGGCCGGGTTCAGCATGCATTGTTTCTATCATGTCATCGATAAGCCGATTGATCGAGCCATCGATATTGCGGACGCGTTTTGCCTTTTGCCTGAGCGCTGGGTCGGGAAGCGTACGGATTGGAAGGATTGCCATCTGGTCTCCTCAAAGAAGATTATTCGTTTTCAATGTTTCTGCCTATTGCTTATTAGAGCATACTGACCGGGTCGACGTCAATCGTCCAGCCTTGCGGGAAAGATATTTGTGACAGAAAATCACTAACTTCATTCCCGCGCAGTATGATTTGCCACCGGAACCGACCTCGCCGCCGGTGGATAAAAGCCGGCGCCGGACCGATGAGGTGAATATCGTCCGTCCCTTTGCTATCCTTTACCTCGACGAGCTGACGAGTCATTCTTTCCGCTTCTTGCTGGCAGCGAGCCTGATTGGTATGGGTACAGGTAAGCAGGGCCAGGCGGGCATAAGGAGGAAGGTGAGCTTGGCGGCGGTAAGCAATTTCATGATCGAAGAAGGCGGTGTAATCATGGTTGGCGGCTGCTTGAATGGCGTAATGTTGCGGGGAATACGTCTGGATAAAGACCCTTCCCCCGGATATCCCTCGCCCGGCTCTCCCCGCCACCTGGCTGAGGAGCTGAAAAGTCCGTTCCGTGGCGCGGAAATCGGGTAAATGCAAAATGGTATCGGCGTTGATTACCCCGACCACGGTCACCAGGGGCAAATCCAGTCCCTTGGCCACTATTTGCGTCCCGATGAGAATATCCGCCTGGTGGTTACGCAATCGGCTTAACATCTGTTCATGAGAGCCTTTGGCGCCGGTAGCATCACTGTCCCAGCGCAGCAGTCGTGCTTCAGGGAAAGCTAAACTCGCGGCTTGCTCCAGCTTCTGGGTGCCGGTGCCCAGAAACTTTATTTCACGGCTCATACAGCGAGGGCAAATCTGCGGTGTCGGCATTTTGTAGTTACACTGGTGACAGACCAGGGTTTCTTCCGTAATATGCTGGGTCAGGGTAACCTCGCATCGTTTGCAGCGAAATACGTAACCGCAACGGCGACATTGCACCAGCGTGGCGCCGCCTCTTCGGTTGAGGAACAAAATAATCTGTTCCCCGCGGGGCAAGGCTTCAGCTATTGCCCGGGCTAAGGAACGACTGAACAAACTGGTATTGCCGGCTTTGAGTTCGTTTCGCAGGTCGACGACTTCAACCTGAGGCAGGGCAGAATCTTCCCGTGGTACGACGCGTCCCGCCAGCGAAAGTAAGCGGTAGCGTCCTTTTCGGGCGCGGTCATAAGTTTGCAGGTCTGGAGTGGCGCTGCCTAGAAGAACAACGGC
>JACZSH010000034.1:7992-11947 GCA_022574315.1 Chloroflexota bacterium
TGCATCAGCGATAACAATAAGCCCCAGGTCAGGTTGGGGGGCAAAAACAGCACTCCTGGTACCAATGACGACGTCAGCGCCTCCCTTTCGGATATGGTGCCACTCGTCGAACTGTTCCCCGGCGGAGAGTTTACTGTGCAGCAGGGCTACCCGGTGGGGAAAACGGACGGCAAAACGCTCGATAGTCTGTGGGGTGAGCGAGATTTCAGGCACCAGGACGATGCCTCTTTTGCCCTGTCTTACCGTCTCGGCCAGTGCGTGCAGGTAAATCTCCGTTTTACCGCTGCCGGTAACTCCGTGCAGTAGAAATACCCTTGGCTGAATCTGTCTCTGCTGCAAGGCGGCAACAACAGGTTCCAGGGCTGATTCCTGGGCGGCGGTGAGTTTTGGTGGGTAGGAAGGAGTAATCCGGTGGTAAGAAATCGGCTCACGCCTCACTGCCACCGGCTGAAATGTAATCACCTCTTTACGGAGTAAATTGTGGGCGATACTTTTAGCACAGCCGGTCTGCTGACTGGCTTCTCTCCAGGGCACCGGGGTAGTCTGCCCGGCTAAAAAATCAAGCAGAGCCGCCTGCTTGAGCGCTCTTTTGCCCCGCAGTTCGTCGGCCATTTCCTGAGCTTGAACGGCCGGGATATTTAGCTGTACGTAGGGGACTGTTTTAGCGCCGATTTTAGCCGGTTCAATTTCATATCTTCTGATAACCAGCCCTTTACCGGCCAGCCGGGATACGGCCGCCTGAGCTTTCTTTTTGCCCAGCGCCTTTTCGAGTTCTTTCAGGTTAACACTACCCAGCTTACGCGCCAGTTCGAAGACATGTTTTTGGGGAAGGGAAAGGGCAGGCAGTTGAGAATCGTCAAATGCGGTCGGTATCGAAATAAAGGTGAGTGCTTTGCGTTCAAATCCGGGCGGTAAGAATAAAGATACGGCATCGAACAGGGGAGAGAGATAATATTCACTTATCCAGCGAGCCAGAAATATCTGGGGGGGAGACAATACGGGTTGAGACTCGATAACATCGATTATTTCCCTGGTTTCTTCAACAGATGGGAGCGGTCTTATTTCCAGGACTACCCCTTGCAGCCTTTTCTCGCCGAAGGGTACCCATACCGCCTGGCCGGCCTCAAGGTTTAAATGAGGGGGTATGGCATAGCTGAAAGTCCGGCGCTGGGCGACCGGTGAATTAACACTGACCTCGGCGTATCTCATCTCGTGCTCCGCAGTTACCAACTTGCCCAGCAGCTATCGGAAAAGATGTTATCGCTATTGGTTAAGCGCTCTCCTCCTGAGCGTTCTCTTCCTGAGCGTTCTCCTCCTGAGCGCTCTCCGCCGGAACGTCCTGTTTCTTTATCCTGACGTCCCGCCTTTCTTTGATGCGAGCCGCTTTGCCGCTGCGGCCGCGAAGATAGTACAGCTTGGCCCGGCGCACTTTTCCGTGACGGATTACTTCCACTTTTTCGACGAACGGGGAAGATAATGTAAAAGTGCGCTCTATACCTACGCCATAAGCGACGCGTCTGACCGTGAAGCTGGCCCTTGGTCCACCCCGCTGGAGTTTGATGATTACCCCTTGAAACGGCTGGATGCGCTCTCTCCCACCTTCAACGACTTTAGTGCTTACCTTCACCGTATCACCCGGGGCGAGTTCGGGAATATTGGGATTTGGGGTTACTTCTATCAGTGATGCCACATTCATAATGAAGACTCCTTAATAGTATTGGTTTGTTTTAACGCCGAACCTAACTGCTCAACTAATTGCCTTTCTTGCTGGTTCAGCGTTGTTTTTTCCAGTAAATCCGGTCGTCGTTCCAGAGTGCGCCGGATAACCTGCTCGCGGCGCCACCCGGCAATTTTAGCATGATTCCCGGAGAGTAAAATTTCAGGCACTTCCCATCCTTTGTAAACCTCCGGGCGGGTGTACTGCGGATATTCCAGCAGTCCGTCTGAGTGAGACTCGTCCAGCGACGATGCATCCGACCCCAGGACTCCCGGTAACAACCTGACCACAGAATCCACCACCACCATGGCTGGAAATTCTCCACCGGTCAGAACATAGTCACCGATGCTGATTTCGTCGGTAACCAGGTGCTGCCGTACTCGTTCGTCAACGCCTTCGTAGCGGCCGCAAATCAGGATTAAATGGTCGTACCCGGACAGGTCCCGGGCAATTTCCTGGGAAAAAAGACGCCCCTGGGGCGTCAGCAGGATGATGGGCAGTTTGCCGCCTTTTTCGACAGCAGAAATACCCGAGGTTACCGATTCGACGGCCTCAAAGATGGGTTCCGGTTTGAGTACCATTCCCGGGCCGCCACTGTAGGGATAGTCATCAACCGTACGGTGCTTGTCATGGGTGTAATCTCGTATGTTGTGCAGGTTAATGCTCACCAGCCCCTGGTCAATCGCCCGTTTCAGAATGCCAAAGCTGAACGGAGCCTGGAACATCTGAGGAAATAACGTTAAAATATCTATCCGCATTTATCTATGCCCGTATTCCCGGCGGTTTCTAAAGAGTGCTCGGTAACTTCTCCTTTAATAATCTCCACCGCGTGTGGAATAACACCCAGAATGACTTCCAGGCATTCCTTTACCGCCTTGGGGCTGCCCGGGAGATTGATAATCAGGCATTGACTCCTGACTCCCGCCGCGGCCCGGCTGAGCATGGCCATGGGCGTAATCGGTAAAGTTTGTGCCCGCATCGCTTCTGCCAGGCCCGGTACAACCTTGTCAACTACAGACAGGGTGGCTTCCGGCGTGACGTCACGCTGACTCAATCCGGTGCCGCCCGTGGTCAGAATTACATCGAGCCCACCTTCGTCAGCCCAGTCAATCAGCGTCTGGCTGATAATGGCGGGTTCATCGGGAATAACTTGGTATTTAACCAGGTGACCGTCAAATCGAGAAAGGCTATCTTTTATTACCTCACCGCTTTTGTCGACCCGCTCTCCCCGAGACCCTTTATCACTAACGGTGAGTATACCCACACTAAGCATAATAATTATTTTCCCAGAACAGAGTTTATTCTACCACAGATGAGGCGGATAGCAAAATTTACAAATTCATTAAAAAACATACCTAAGGTATTGACAAAAAGGGGTAGTCGTGTTATAAAATGGAGAAAAGTGGTAGGTAGTGGGGAAATAGGGGAATAGTAACCAGAGGATAAGGTATGTTCTTCGGCGAGTTCGACTATAAGATTGACGAAAAAGGGCGGGTTCCGGTTCCTCCCCGATTCCGGCGTGAATTAAAAGACGGGGTGGTTCTGTCCCCCGGAGCCGAGAAATGCATCAACGCCTACACCCTGTCGGAATGGAAGAAACTGGCCGGGGAGATTACCGGTGGGTCGTTAACTCGGAACAAGATTAGAAGGCTGAACCGGGCTATTTTCGCCACCGCCTTCAGCATCAATATAGACGGGCAGGGCAGAATAGCCCTACCGGTACCGCTCAGGGAGCATGCCGGGATTGAAGATGAAGTCGTTATCGCCGGAGCGAATGCTTATCTGGAAATATGGAGCAAGGAGCTTTGGGAAGAAGAGAAGGCGATTAGCCAGGAGCAGGCCTGGCAGATAATAGAAAGCTTGGAGAGGCACTGATGAGTTCGAGTTCGCCAGTCCCTGAACACGTCCCGGTTTTACTCAAAGAGACACTGGAGACACTGACTGTCCAACCGGGTGGCCGTTATGTAGACTGCACCCTGGGTGGCGGCGGGCACGCCCGGGCGATATTAGAGCACAGTTCACCCGGGGGACAGTTACTGGGAATAGACGCTGACCCGGCGGCAATCAAAACGGCCCAAAAAAATCTGGAAGATTACCCTAAATCGGTGCTCCTGGTCAATGATAACTTTGTCAATTTGCAGGCTATTTGTATCAAGTATGACTTCTTTCCGGTGCATGGTATCCTGCTTGACCTCGGTTTTTCTTCCCTCCAGCTTTCCAAGGGTCCCGGTTTCAGCT
>JACZSH010000035.1 GCA_022574315.1 Chloroflexota bacterium
AGAATCGGCCTGGGCAGGGTAGGTACCGAGGTCACCCAGCTGGCGAAAGGGATGCACCTGGAAGTGGTCGCCTGCGACCCGATGGTATCGGAAGCGCGGGCGGAGAGACTGGGCATCAGGCTGGTTGAATTAAAAAGGCTATTGCAGACGTCTGATTTTATCACCGTGCACGTGCCGCTGAATTCCAGCACCACCGGGATGATTGGCCGCAGTCAGTTCAAGATGCTCAAACCCACCGCCATGCTCATCAACTGCGCCCGCGGCGGCATCGTGGACGAAAAAGCGCTCCTCGACGCGCTCAACCGGGGCTTGCTGGCCGGGGCGGCCCTTGACGTTTTCGAACAAGAGCCGGCCCAGGACAATGTCCTGCTGCAGAACGATAAAATAGTCGCTACCCCTCACCTGGCGGCGTCCACCGTTGAAGCTGAGATAAGCGCCAGCCGGGACATCGCCGAGCAGGTGGTGGCTGTCCTGAAAGGCGATTTGCCCAAATCTCCGGTAAACTCGCCCATGATTTCCCGGGAAGCCATGCCGGTGGTCGGCCCCTATTTTGAGGTGGGAAAAATCATCGGCCGGGTCGTCGTGCAGTTGATATCGGGACACCCGAAAACGCTGACCATTAGTTATCACGGCGCTATTGCCAGAGAAGATACCGACCCCATCAAGGTAGCCGTGCTGAGCGGTCTCCTGGAGATGCTTACCGACGAGCGGGTTAACATAATAAATGCGGATATTATCGCCGCTAACCGGGGCTTGAACGTTACCGAGAAAAAGGACAGCGCCAGCGAAAACTACACCAGCATGGTGTCCGTGGAGATGCAGACCACCTCGGGAAGCACGCTAGTGGCGGGGTCGTCGTTGCGGGGCCGGACTTACCTGACGCGGGTCGACGATTACTGGTTGGACATCGAGCCGATAGACAGCTACATGATGTTCACCGAGCACAAGGACCGCCCCGGGATTATCGGCGCGGTGGGTACCATTATCGGCGACGCCGGGATAAATATCAGCCAGATGCAGGTAAGCGTGGGCATAAAGCGTGGCGGTAAAGCGATGATAGCGCTCTGCCTGAGTGAGCCGCTTTCCCCCGAGTGCTACCGGCGGATACTGGCAATACCCGATATGTACCGGGCGCTCATTGTTAAGCTTAACGGTTAAATCGGGCGTCGGCGACTATTTTCCAGATGTAAGGTAAAATTATTAGATGAAAATGCTTGTTGCCGACCAGATTTCTAAAGCTGGATGAGCCGCTCTCCGAAAAACAGCGGCACCCGATATTATCTCTTCCCGAGGTCTTTACGGTGAAGCAGGTAAAACTATAGGAGGTCGTGAAAATGAGCGTGAAAAAATGGTGGGTGATGGTCTTGCTGGCTATCCTTACTTTGTCTTTGGGCTTGATTGGTGGCTGTGTCAGCTATCAGGACACCAAGTCTGAAGAACCGGTAATCACCCTCGTTACTCCGGCGGTGGCTTATTCCCTGATAGAGGAAAACAAGGCTAATCCCGATTTTATTATCCTGGACGTCCGGACACCGGAAGAATACGCCGATGGGTACATCGCCGAATCAATCCTGCTCGATTTCTACGCCGATGATTTTGAGGCTGAACTGGATAAGCTGGATAAAAACAAGACCTATCTCGTCTATTGCCGCAGCGGTAACCGCAGCGGTAAGTCGGTGAAAATGATGAAAGACCTTAATTTCAGGGAAGTCTACGATGTAGACGGGGGAATCTTGCGTTGGGAAGCGGCAGGGTTCCCGATGGTCAGATAGCCGAATCATTCTTTGATGGCAGGCATGGGCGTAGAGAAGTAAAGCCCCTCCCCGACCTCTTATAAAATTGACTTGACATATCGGCAATGCTATCATAACCAGAAGGATACCGGCCAGTATTTTTGACCGGTTTCAAATAGTAATTACGTATGATGATATGTCAGCACTGAGTGATATTAATCAGGAAATTGCCCGTTGTCAGCTGTGTGCCATTGCCCGCACCCGTACCCGGGCCGTTCCCGGCGAAGGTCCGGAAGACGCGGAGATAATGTTCGTCGGTGAGGCGCCGGGCTGGCATGAAGACCAGCAGGGACGCCCCTTCGTGGGGCCGGCGGGAAAGTACCTGGAACAGCTGCTGGCGCTGATCGGCTTGAAGCGGGAACAGGTATATATCGCCAATGTTATCAAGACCCGCCCTCCGGGAAACCGTGACCCGCTGCCCTCCGAGATAGCCAACTGCCGCCCCTGGCTGGAACGCCAGATTGAGATAATCCGTCCCCGGATGATAGTCACCCTGGGTCGTTACTCAATGGCAATGTTCTTTCCCGGCAAAACGATAAGTAAAATTCACGGTACGGCGCAAAAGCGTGATGGGGTGATTTACTTTGCCATGTACCACCCGGCGGCGGCTCTTCACCAGCAGAGTCTCCGTCCGGCAATCGAGACGGATATGCGCCAGATTCCCGCGCTGCTGGCCGAAGTCAAGACCATGGCAGAGACTGAGGCGCCCGTGCAGCAGCTGAGTATGTTCGAGGATTAAAGATATGATCAGGGGCAAGTTAAGGGTAATCGCGCTCGGCGGATTGAGCGAAATCGGTAAAAACATGGTTGCCATGGAATATGAGAATGACATGATCGTCATTGACGCCGGGCTGATGTTTCCTCAAGAAGAGATGCTGGGTATTGACCTGGTGATACCGGATATCACTTACCTGCTGGAGAATAGAAAAAAAATCAGGGGTATTGTTATTACCCACGGCCACGAAGACCATATCGGCGCGTTGCCCTACGTGCTGCCCCAGCTGAATGTACCGGTCTATTCCACCCGGCTTACCCGGGGACTTATCCAGGTCAAGCTGAAAGAGCGTAAGTTATCAAAAGAGGCCGACCTTAGGGAAGTAGCTACCGGGGATGAGTTTACCCTGGGAAAATTTAAAATAGAATTCTTCCCGGTCTGTCACAGTATTCCGGACGCGGCGGGGCTAATTATTCATACCCCGGTCGGCATCGTGGTTCACAGCGGCGATTTCAAGCTCGACTACACACCGGTCAGCGGCAAACCGACTGACCTTTCCCGGCTTGCCCAGCTGGGAGCGCAGGGGGTCCTGCTGCTTCTCTCCGATTCTACCTATGCGGAGCTGCCCGGCTACACCATATCCGAAAAAGTGGTCGGCGAGACACTGGACCATATCATCGCCGATGCGCCGGGGAGGGTGATTGTGACCACATTTTCCTCGCTTATCTCCCGCATCCAGCAGGTCATCGACGCCGCCGTCAAGTACCAGAGGCGAGTCTTTATTGTTGGCCGCAGTATGAGCAATACGGTACGTATGGCGATGGAACTGGGCTACCTCCGGGTACCTGACGATGTCATGGGTCGAATTGAAGAAGTCCGTGGTATGCCCCCTAACAAGGTTGTTTTGATTACTACTGGCAGCCAGGGAGAACCGACCTCGGCGCTGGTCCGCATGGCGAATCGTGACCACCGTCAGGTCCATATCCAGCGCGGGGACACCATTATTCTTTCGGCAACCCCGATTCCGGGCAATGAGGCGGTGGTCAACCGGACGGTGGATAAGCTGTTCAAGCAGGGCGCCCAGGTGGTCTACAGTAAGCTGGCGCAGGTGCATGTCCACGGGCACGGCAGCCAGGAAGAGCTGAAACTGCTCCTTAACCTGGTCAAACCCAGGTATTTCATGCCCTTCCACGGTGAATACCGTCACCTTAGCCTGCACGGCAAGCTGGCACAGTCAGTGGGTGTTCCCAAAGAAAATATCTTTGTTCTGGAAGACGGTGATATCCTCGAAGTTAGCCCGCAGTCGGCCAAAGTGAGTGGTAAAGTCAGTGTGGGCAACGTATACGTTGATGGTTTGAACGTGGGAGATATCGATGACGTGGTGCTTCGTAATCGGAGGATGCTGTCCAAGGATGGCATCGTGGTGGCGATTATTGCCATTAACCGGCAGACGGGCAAGATAGTGGGGCGACCCGACATCGTCACCCGTGGCTTTGTCGATACCCGGAAGTTCAAAGACATGATTGAGGAGAGCCGTGATTTACTGGCCAAAACCCTTGACCATACCAGTGCCGGTAATGCCGAGTGGAGTTTTATCAATAATAAGGTGAGGGACGCCCTGGACAAATTTTATTACGAACGTACCAAGCGCCGTCCCATGATTCTTCCTTTCATGATAAAAGTATAGTCGGGAGTATTTCTTATAGCGACACAGGTCTGATGGCGAGAAAGAAGGCGAATTATAACGAGGGATACGGGGGGAGAGGCCACCAGAAGTCAGGTGGGCCGTTTCACTTTCTAAAACGGCGCTGGGTGTGGCGGTTCATCCTGTTCGTCGTTGTTGTCGCCGTGCTTTTCTGGCTGCGGTCGGCTATCGTCAATGCCATGAGCGCCACCTTTGGTTTCTTTGGTTGGGGTTTACTTTTTATCGCCGCCGTCGTCATCACCGTATTTATCCAGGCCCGGCGGCGGAAACTCCTCTCCTTCATCACTCGCGGAAATCGCTGGCTGGGGGGTATCGCTTTCGCTCTGGCTGCCTGGGGAGTACTGGCTATCTTTGAAGGGGGTGGTGCTTTCGGCTGGAGTATTATTGGCGGTCGCTCGGCCGCTTATGAAATACATTTTCTGTTTATTCTGGGGCTGGTTCTTATCGGGGTCGTTTTTATGGTCCCCGGGGCTTGTTTCCGGTTGGTGACTGGTTTTGCTTCCTGGGTGGGTGCCCAGTTCCGCCGGCGGCCGGTGCCAAAATACCTGGAACGGCAGCTGAGGCAGGAGCAGGCGGAAACGCCTGGTTATACCCCGCTGGCCAGGCCATCGGTGGAGGAGAAGCCGGCTTTGATGCCGGAGATGGAAAGACCTACCCTGTCGCCGGAAAAAGTGATTCCCAAATCGCCACTGATGACGCCGGACAAGGAACCGGCTAAGCCCAGGCCGACGACGGCTCCGGTGCCGCAAGACCTGAGGCAGGTGGCTGAGGAAGTCTGGAAAAAGTACGGGCAGTCCCCGGATTTGGTCACCGTTGACGGCTGGCGTTTACCGCCCATCGATATCCTGGACATGATTCCGGAAGTCGAGTTCGGCGAGGCGGATAACATACAGCGGGCCAAGATTATCGAGGATGCCCTGGGGAGCTACGGCGTGGAAGCCAAGGTGGTGCAGATAAACGCCGGACCTACCGTTACCCAGTTCGGCGTGGAGCCGGGCTGGGACCGGAAGCATAAAGAGAGAAGGGAAAAGGATAGAAACGGAGACGTCACGATAACGCGGGAAGAGGTCTCCAAGACACGGGTGAAAGTGGAACGGATTACCTCCCTGGCCAACGACCTGGCCCTGGCCCTGGCGGCGCCGAGCATTCGAATCGAGGCGCCGGTGCCGGGTAAATCCATCGTCGGTATCGAGGTGCCCAATACCAGCGCCACCTCGGTCAGCTTGCGCGGCGTTATCGAGACCAGCGCTTTCCAGAAGCTCGAAGCCCGGTCACACTTAGCCCTGGCAATGGGTAAGGGGGCTGGTGGGGAGTCGGTGGCCGGAGACCTGTCCAAGATGCCTCACCTGCTTATCGCCGGGGCTACCGGCAGCGGTAAAACGGTCTGCCTGAATACCATTATCAGCTGCCTGCTGCTCTATAACACGCCTTTTGACGTCCGCTTTATTATGATTGACCCCAAGCGGGTCGAGCTTACCCCCTATAACAGCATTCCCCACCTGGCGACCCCGGTTATCGTCGATACCACCAAGGCGTTGAGCGCGCTGCGCTGGCTCAGCACCGAGATGGACCAGCGTTACCAGAAGCTGGCCACCGCCGGGGCGCGCAACATCGAGGGATATAACAAGAACCGCTCCGGGGCGGAAAAGATGCCCTACATGGTGCTGATTATCGACGAGCTGGCCGACCTGATGATGGCCGGCTTTGACGAGGTGGAGCATATCCTGTGCCGGCTTGCCCAGCTTGCCCGGGCGATCGGCATTCACCTCATCGTCGCCACGCAGCGCCCGTCGGTGGACGTGGTTACCGGCCTGATTAAAGCCAATTTCCCCACCCGCATCAGCTTTGCGGTGACCTCCCAGGTGGACTCGCGCACCATCCTGGACGGCGGCGGCGCCGAGAAACTGCTGGGCAGGGGTGATATGCTCTACATGCCCACCGAAGCCGCCAAGCCGAAACGAATCCAGGGCTGCTTTATCTCCGACGCCGAGGTGGAGAGGCTGGTCTATTTCTGGAACGGCCAGCGGCGGGAAGAAGCCTCCGGGCTCAAGATTGAGGAGATTGTGAAATCGGCACCGGCGGCCAAAGACGGCCACCCGCCCGACCCGCTGCTGGAGTCGGCGCAGGAACTGGCCGAACAACACGAGCACATCTCCACCTCTTTCCTGCAGCGGCGACTGCACATCGGCTACCCCCGCGCTGCCCGCCTCATGGAACAGCTGGAGGAGGAGATGGGCAGCCAGGGTATAGAGGTGGACGATGAGGGAGAGGGAGGGGAGGAGGTTTAGTGTGGTGAGCAAATCAAAGATATAACAGAGTGGCAGAGGTGGATGAAGTGCCAAAAAAGATGAAAACTAAGAAAGCTGTAACTAATCCTAAAGGAATAATAGAGAGTTTTTTCAACAATTTGGAAAGCATAAGGGTATTTGTTGGTAATGTAGAGCCTGTAGCAAGTGCTTTTGATATAGAAACCTCAAAGAAGATGGACGCAATTAAAAGTGAAATAAAAGAGATAATTAGTTCTGGTAAAACAAGTAATAAAATAGAAATCCCTAAAGAAGCACTTGAACAAGCAGTTGAAGGTCTTGTAGTTATACTAAGGGACTTTAGGAAGTTGCCAAGGATAACTATAGGTCAATTAGAATTATTATACAAGAGTTCGTTCGTAATGCTGATAAGTTTTTTTGATTATCTTCTATATGACATCATTCATTGTTACTATAAGCTATTTCCAGAAAGTCTGTCTGAGGAATTGTCCATAAATTTAATTGAGTTGAAACTTTGTGCTGACTGTGATGAAGCGATAGATGTTATTTTGGACAGAAAAGTAGACTCAATACTACGCGATAGTCTAAAAGAGCAGAAGTTATTTTTTAAAAAAATAGAAATTGACTTAAAAGAAAGGATTATTAATTGGGATATTATTAGTGAAGCAATTGAGTGTAGAAATATAGTCGTTCATAACAACAGCATAGTTAATAAGAGATACTTGAGAAATGTTGATTTATTAGTGATTCCTGAAAAGGGGAAGGCAATTAAAGAGGGAGAAAAACTTGGTATAACTACTGAATATTTTAAAAGAGCATATGACGAAATACTGATAGCTGGAGTAGTCATAATACAAAGCTGCTGGCGCAAATGGATGAAAGATGACCTAGAGAACGCAGATACGAGTTTAATCAATTCCATTCTTGAGCTGCTTTTGAGAGAGGAATGGAGTGTGGCAGAAAAGATTGGATTATTCTCTAAGGATATTAAAGTTTCAAATGCGGCAAGTCGTTACGTATTAAATATTAACTATTGTCAGTCGCTAAAGTGGCAAGGAAAAAAAGCTGAACTAAATAAGGAGTTGGATAGATTCGATGAATCTAATTTGAGTCCGAGGTTCAGAGTCGCGATGTCAGCATTGAAAAGCGATAAAGACGCTTTCTATAAACATATAGAAAAAGCGATTGCTATAGAAGAGCTGGCGGAAGAGGATTTTCGTCATTGGCCTTTGTTCAGAGAATTAAGACAAGATGATGAATACGCAGGAAGGGTAAAGAAAGCGTTTAGTAAGAAAAGTAAAGTGGTCAAGAAAGCCTCACTTCCTCCCCCTCAGCCTCTTCTCTTCCTGTACCCGGCTTGGGAGATTCAGCTGATTCGGGGTTCTGAGGTGTCGCTTCGCTGGAGGACCGGTCTGGGTTATCTGGCAAGATAACGTTTGCTCCATGATGGGTGTTGGTTGAAGGGGTTAGTCCAAATTATGGGCTTAGACTCTGGGCAAAGTCCAGCCACACCCGGGCGCAGGGCACCGGCAGGATGTGCTGAATAAATCCCGACACGCCGGGAAACACCACACGCCGACCGTTGGGAAACAGATCGGCGGCGTCGCGGAAGTCCCCCAGGACCTCCTCGCGCAGGGCTGCCGCCGCAATAATCAAGGTGGGGGTCTTGACGTCTTTCAGCAGCGGGCGCAGGTCGCCGGAGGCGTTGCGCTGAAATCCGCTGACCACGTGACCCGCCGTGGCCGCCATCTGCTGGGCGTACCAGCGGGTATAGGCCGGGTCAACAATCTGCGGGTCGAGCCTGCGGCCAATGGTGCTCTCCACCCAGGCGGCGACGCCTTCCCTTTCGATCAGGTCGGCGCTCTCCCCGTGGTGCGGGTCACCAAAATTGGTGGGAGAAGTGCAGGCGGTGAGCGAGAGCAGTCGCTCCTGATGCTGGGTGGCGTAAAGCATGGATATGGAGCCGCCCACCGTTTCACCGATCAGGTGGAAGCGTTCCAGTTCCAATTTGTCGGCCACCTCCGCCAGGTCTTTGGCAAAGTTGTCCAGGGTCCAGGGGTATCCCGGCTCCGGCACATCCGACTGACCCATGCCCCGCATGTCGTAGCGTATTACCCGATAGTGCCGGGCAATAATCGGCACCCAGGCGTACCATAGCCGGTGATTCTTGGCCATGCCGTGGTGCAGCAACACGGTCTCGGGTGTGGTCCAGGGATCGGTAAAGTCGTCGATTGTGTAGAAAAGCTCTAATCCATCATCAAGTTTCAGTTTCATTGCTTTCTCACCCCTGCTTCAGCATCATTACTTAACCAGCATTGCTTCCAGCCAAACAGGCCTGGCCTCAATTTTCATTTTGAGCTAACTGAGAGTCCGGTTCACTCGATTTCAGACCCTTCGCGGAGTTCATCCTGAGCGGAGCCGAAGGACCCAGGGAAACGTCGAGGATTGGCTCCTGACCTCAATCACAGGCCAAAATTTACATTTTTGAGGCAACGCCCCGGCCAGGGTAGACCGGTCGGTGGCAAGGCGTTGGCCAGACCTACACTCCCTTTTCGGTAAACACGGATCGGGCAATCCGCATGGCCGTGCGAGTGTTGAAGTAGCCGCCGTACATGGTCAGCTGGATAAAAACCTCCATAATTTCGACCGGCTCCATACCAATGCGCAGAGCGCCTTCAATACGGGTGCGGAGTTGCCGGTCATAGCGGCCCAAAACGGTCATGGAAGCCAGACCGCAAATGGCGCGGCCCTTCTGGTCCAGGTACGGCCGGGTGTAGATGGCGCCCCAGTGGTATTCGTTAATCAACCGGTCCAGCTGCATTTCTTGAGAGTCCGGGTCGTCGGTCTGGTACAGCGTCACGTCACCAATATGCTCCTGGTGAGTCTTAAGCCCGGCCTGGTACAGTTCATCAACCGACATGGTCTTGTCGTAAACTTCGGTGGGGGTGAAGCGGACGCCGCGCTCTTCAAAGATTTCTTTGGTCAGACGCAGGGCTGCCTCCACCGAAGGCACTCCCACGTAGAAGGTCAACTGGATAAAGACCTCCACCAACTCCTCCGGCGTGAGGCCCACGTTGATGCATCGCTCAATATGCCTCCTCAACAAGGGCAGTTGACCCAGGGCCATCAGCGCCGAAACGGTACAAATGCAGCGGTTTTTCAGGTCCAGCCCCGGCCGCGTCCAGATTGATCCAAATAAGGCCTCGTCAATGATGCGCTTCAGGTCAGGAGCCAGTTGGTCGGTACCCGGTAGGGTAAAATGGCTCAGGTCGCCGGCCGCCATCGTCGCCCGAATTTCTAGGCCCTTTTCATAACGTTCGTCCAGAGTTGTCACTGCACAACCTCCTAAGTTGATTAACAGCGAATCTCCCGGGTGCAGCGCTGCCCCTGGAAACTCCGCCGCTCCATGAACTGGTGCTCGCGGGCTGCGACTGGTTGAAAACACTAAATATTATAGCTGGTCGGCCGCCCGATGGCACCCCTGGCACAGTTGGGTAGTGCGTTAGTTTGGTTCTCGTCATTACGGCCCAAGCCGGAAACCATTAGAGCGTCTGAACAACAAATATATCTGACACCGGCCTTCGCCGGTGTGACCAAGCCCAGTTCTTGAACGCCGAACCGATTCACCATCCAAAATTGGGCGAGGGGTTCCAGTGTTCCAATGTTAGAGGCGGGCGCTGGAACCCGCCTCTTCCAGGTCACTTCGCCGGGGTTACACCTTCCCCCAACCCCCTCCTTGCTGACGACAGGAATTAGTGCTCGGTGGCATTAACCTGGCGGCCGGTAAAGCAATCAAGCATGAGCCATAATGTCGCCGGCAAACCACTCCAAACGTTCTAGAGCGTGGTTCAAGTCGGAGCCCCTAATGTCGAAAATTAAGTGAGTCACTCCAACGTCGGCATAGGTCTGAACGTCTTGCAGAATCTGATCGGCGCTTCCGGAGAATCGGCGGTTTGCCGAGCCGGACGAACTGGCATCGTACAAAGGGGTCTTCATCGATACGTCCAATTCCGCCGGGTCACGGCCCGCCCCCTCGGCATATCGATGCAACAGCGCCACTTTCTCAGCCATCTCCTCCGGCTCCAGGGGCGCAGCCGGAATTCCGCCCACTGGATGCCAGCCATCGCCCAGCCGGGCGGCCCGACGGATGGCAGGAAGGCTGTGCCCGCCTACCCAGATGGGCGGATGGGGCTGCTGTACCGGCTTGGGTAGAAACTTGACGTTGGAGAACTGGCAGAACTCTCCCGCAAAGGTTGGGTTGTCGCTGGTCCAAAGCTCCTTGAAGGCCCTGATATATTCGTCGGTTACCGCTCCCCGCTGGGCGAATGGCGGCGCGCCCAGGGCTTGGAACTCCTCTTCCATCCAACCGACACCCACTCCCAAGATCAAGCGGCCCTGAGAAAGCACGTCCAGGGTGGCCAGTATCTTGGCGGTAAGCAGGACCGGTCGGTGAGGGACGATCATCACGCTGGGCACCAGGCGAATCTGCTTGGTTACTCCCGCCAGATAGGTCAGCAAGGTCAGCTGCTCGAAGTACTCCCCGGTGCCGCCTCCCGGGAATACGCCACCAACGGTATAGGGATAAGGAGAGTCAATAACATCGGGAACCAATATGTGGTCGCCGGCCACCATGCAGTAAAATCCCAGCTCGTCGCCTTTCTTGGCGATGGCGGCCAGTGGTTCAGGACGGGCCGTTGGGCCTTGATTAGGCAGGTAAAAACCAAACTTCATGTCTCTTACGTCCTATCTATTAAGAGTCTCTAACCAGATGACTGACTACTCATCCAAACGTTATAGGCAGCGAGCCATCAAAAATCTCCCATTCCCCTTGGCCAAGGGAGCTATCGCCTCTACCCCTTTGGTAAAGGGGAACCGAGGGAGATTACCTCGCTTCTCAGGGGAACTGGCATTTCATATTGTTGGGTGTTCCAGCTATCTATTTCCTTCCTGGTTATTTGATGTGTGTCACTATAACTGGGGCTTGACGGCCTGTCCACCAGAACGTGCCCGGAGGACACAAATGGATCAGGGTGCCCCCTACCGGTAGCTCAGCCTTGCCTCAAAAGGGATTTTGAGCTAGCTGAGAATCTGCCCCACTCGAATTTAGACCCTTCGCTACGCTCAGGGAAACATCGAGGATAGGTTCCCGACCTCAATCACAGGCGACAATTGACACTTTTGGGGCAAGGCCACCTAGCTCCCTCCCCCCAGGGGAGCTGACAGGCGTAGGTAAATTGATGAGGTGTGACTATACCATTAGCGCAAGAAGCAATGTTATCCTGAAACGGAACGCAGTGAAGGCGAAGAATCTAATACCAACTCTGTTTATCAGCA
>JACZSH010000135.1 GCA_022574315.1 Chloroflexota bacterium
TGTATCCTGGAGTCCGCCTCCTCCGCGCAGAGTATCGACGTCGATCTACTGAACCTACTCGCCTCGCAAATCAGCGTTGGTATCCGCAACGCAACGTTGTATTCGGAATCTCTGCGCCGCGAAGCGCACCGGCAGGCCCTGCTCAAGAAGGTGCTGAGCAGCCAGGAGGAGGAGCGCAAGCGGCTGGCGCGTGAGCTTCACGACGACGCCGGCCAGATGCTGACGGGCCTCCTGATGGGACTCGATGGCATCGCCATGAGCATCCCGGAGCGCCCCGCGGCGGCGTTGCGGCAGGTGGAACGCATGCGTGCTCTCAGCGAGGAGATGCTGGGGAATCTGCGCTCCATGGTGCTGGCGTTGCGCCCCCCGGTGCTCGACGACATCGGACTCGTTCCGGCCATCGAGCGTTACGCGGAGACCGCCATCCGGCAACGTGGAATCGAATTCGAGATCGACTCGTCGCTGGGCGCAGACCGGCTGGCGCCTGACTGGGAGGTGGCGATCTTTCGTATCGTCCAGGAGGCCTTAAACAATATCAGGCATCATTCAAAAGCCACCGAGGCCGTGGTCACTCTAAAATTTGCTCCCCGGTCCCTTGGAATAACAGTACGGGACAACGGCCGGGGCTTTGCCTTGAATGAAATGATCGGGAACCTCGCTGCGGAGGGTAAGCTAGGGCTAATTGGCATGCAGCAGAGAGCCAAATTACTTGACGGCACCTATGATATCCGCTCCCAGCCTGGCGAAGGTACTCTGGTCTCGGTTAAAATAACAGACTAGCCCGCACCGCTGTCGCTAAAGTTTCCAGAAGCTGGTCAAATGCTGGTAATCAATCAGTCCGCTCTCGGCGATACTTTCCACCTCAATCCCCGCCTCCACCGCCGCCGCCACCGGGTTCAGTCCGCCCAGCAGCACCATGCCCACCCGGTTCAGTCCCACGTTAATCTGGCAGGTCGGCTCGCTGGTATTCCCCAGCACATATACCCCGGTGATACCCGCTTCCCGGAGCATGCTCACCTTCTCGCTAACGATAGCCCGGGACGCGGCCGGTATCTCGCGGAAGTTAGCCAGTATCCGGCCGTTACCCTCCCTGGCCGCCGCGTGGACACTGGTCATCCCGGCCCGGATGTACTGCTCGGAAGGGTCCAGTGACGTCCCCGAGTAGTTGATGATGGCCACAAAACGCCTCGGCTTTGAACCTCTGATTTCCAGCACACCGCCGAATTTCGATTCTATCGGCACGCCTGATTTCAGCAGCACGCCGTTTATCAACACGCTGCAGACCGTAGCCAGCCCCGTTTTCCCACTCGGAACTACCACGGAACCCAGTTTTTCTCCTTCGCCAGCCACCGCCACCAGCTCGCTGACACAATACCCGACCTTATAGACGTCACCCATCACCGCCAGCGCTTCTTTAAACCTATCTTTATCAATGAGCGAGGTGTTTATCGGGATAAGGCCGGTTCGGGTCTCGGGGTCAAAGTGAGTATTGAACGCCAGCAGTTCCAGCTTCGAGATAATGAAACCAACCTGGTCCGGCGCCAGGGCGAACCTCAGTTCCTCATGCCCCTGGGGAGTGAGCATCCGGCCATCGCGACCCAGCGGCTGGGTATAACCGCGCTCGTCAGTTATCCTCAGGTGATATCTGACCGCTCTCTCGCTAAGAAAAATCCCGTGCCGTTCCAGCTCACGGGCGATGGTGATTGACCCCAGCGGCTCTGAAGACTCGCTCAAGACCTTGAGAATGGCAACTATTTTCCTCTCGGCGTCTGAACCGGTAACCTGCGCCATATCCGTAGCCCTCCTTCGGTCGGCTTGCCGCCATTATATCACCTGGACTTTAAAAATCAACCTGGGGAATCCCTCTGCAAAACACCCCCCTCCCCAAAGTCGGAGAGAGGGATGAATGTTTGGGCGGTGATTCACCTTCACCACCCGTCCCTTCGGCCTGGTTTCTCTAAAGTATTGGCAGGTACCGGTTAAGCTCGTACTCGGTCACCTGCACCCGGTAATCATCCGACTCTATCTTCTTGTTGGCGATGAAATTCTCGAAAACGTGCTCACCGAGTGTCTCCTTCACCAGTTCACTCTTTTCCGTCAGATGCACCGCCTCCAGTAAGCTGGAAGGCAGGGTCGTTATGCCTCTCTTCTCCCTTTCTGATGGGGACATCTCGTAGACGTTTTCCTCTATCGGCTTGGGAACCTCGTAATCTTCTTCAATCCCCTTCAGCCCGGCGGCCAGCATCACGCTGAAAGCCAGGTAGGGATTGCAGGCCGGGTCCGGGGCGCGGTACTCCACCCGCATGGAACTCTCGTATCCAGGTTTATGAGCAGGCACACGAATCAGGTCGGAGCGGCTGGTGTGGGCCCAGGATATGAACGCCGGAGCCTCAAAACCAGGCACGAGACGTTTATACGAGTTGACCCATTGGTTCGTCACCAAAGTGATCTCGGGCGCGTGGTGCAGGAGGCCGGCGATGAACCGCTTACCAACGATGGACAGATGGTGTTCGTCGTCAGGGTCGAAGAAGGAGTTCTTGTCTCCCTGAAAAAGCGACTGGTGGATATGCATCCCGGATCCGTTCATCCCCGAGATGGGCTTGGGCATGAAAGTGGCGTAGGCGGACTTCAATAGGGCCAGCTCTTTGATGACCAGTTTGGCCGTCATCACGTTGTCGGCCATGGTCAGGGCATCGGTATATTGCAGGTCTATCTCGTGCTGGCTGTGGGCGCCTTCGTGGTGGGAATATTTGACCGGGATGCCCATTTCGGCCAGGTTCAACACCGTGTCCCGCCGGAGGTCGGCCGCCGGATAACTTGAGACCTGGTCGTAGTAGCCCTGTTGGTCCAAGGGCTCGGGGGTGTGGGAATCCTTCAGGTAGAAAAACTCCAACTCGGGGCCGACATAGTAGGTATAGCCGCTGCGGGCCAGACGTTCCAGGTTACGTTTAAGGGCGTAGCGCGGGTCGCCGATGAACAGCTCCCTGGAGGGAGTGCGGATGTCGCAAAACATCCG
>JACZSH010000136.1 GCA_022574315.1 Chloroflexota bacterium
TCGGCGCCGGCCAGGATTACCGCCCGCGCCGTTTCCGGGTCGAGCACCGTCCCTGCCCCCACCAGCACCTTGTCTTTCATGGCGCTCTTGAATTCTTTGATAACGTCGATTGCTCCGGGAACGGTCATGGTAACCTCAATCGGCTTGATGCCTCCCCGGGCGATTGCCCCGCACACCTCTATCGCTTGCCGGGCGCTCTCCACCCTCACTATCGCCACCACACCGCCGTCAATCATTTCCTGCAGGTTTTTTTCTTTTTCGCTCATCTCTTGCCTCCTCGTCTCCGGTAGACCGGTTTCCCGTTAACCCGATTAAATAACTAGATTTTAAGGATGCGCCGGGCGTTTTCGGCTAAAATCATCCGTTTTTCTTCGTCGGTCAGCGGCAGGCGCATAATCTGCTCCAGCTGCGGTTGCGGTGCGATGCCCGGGAAATCAGACCCGAACATTATCCGCTCCACGCCGATTTTACGGAATATTCTTACCGCGTCTTCTTCGGCCAGGCTGCGGTGGGCCACCACCGGTATCTGGTCCGGGGCCGCAAACCCCTGTGACGTATCGAATACCAGATTGGGGTATTGCGCTGCCAGTTCTACCCTCTCGTCCCACCACGCCGAACCGAGGTGGGCCATGATTAACGTCAGCTTTGGGAATGCCTCCAGCACCCGGGCAAAGTTCTTCGGCTCGGCATAGTTCTGGTTAGGTTCATGCAGGCGGAAACCCAGCGGGTTCGGGTACATCGTCATCAGGTGCGAATGAGGCCAGGGGCCGGAATCGGACAGTACCGGCAGTCCCAGTTCCTGGCATTTCTCGTACATCGGCCAGAGTACTTTGTCATCCGGGAAACAGGAAAATTGCCCCGGATGCATCTTCACCCCCCTGGCTCCCTGGCTGGCTCTGAGAGTAACCTCGGCGGCGATAGCTTCCGCGTCGCCCAGGTCGTCCGAGATGCCGATGAACGGCAGCAGCCGCGGCAGCCGCCGCCCGATGCCGCACCCCCACTCGTTCATCTCGCGCATCAGCGGCGCGATTTGCCCGCTCAACTTTCTCCTTTCCTCCGGTCGCTGTCCCTCCGGGAGGTCGGCCAGTTTCGCTTTCTGGAACAGGGGCGCTCTCTGCTGGCGCGGTATCAAAATCATGAAAGCCATCGCCGAGATACCGTTCCGGTCCATGTACTCGATGGCTCGCTCCGGTGTCGCCCACCGGTCGTGTGCCCGGCGTCCGGGAATGGGGAAGTAGTCTCTTTCTTCTTCTTCCGTCCGGCAAAGGTGGTTGTGAACATCGATAATGTCGAAATCTTCCATGTCGTCCTCCTGTCTCTGGTATGATGCGGTCAGCATTTTATGTTTTATGCCGCCGGTGCCGAAAATGGCACGGTCCTGCTAACGGCGCTCAGGTTAGCTCGATAAGCTCGATAATGACCCCACCGACCTTGTCGGTAGCGTAGTAAGCCCATTTGGCGGACGGTGATACTCCGGTCTGAAAGGCGGCAAAACCTTTTTCGGCCATCCGGGCCGTTTCTTGGTCGATGTCGTCGACGGTAAAGCCGATGTGGTGGATGCCTTCACCTTTCTGGTCGAGGAACTCCTTTACCGGCGTCTCTCCTTCCAGGGGTTCTATCAGCTCGAACTTCAGGTCTCCCACCCCGCTTTCGGCATGCCTCAGGTCTATCTGGTAGTCCATCGGTTCACCGCGGACCGTTTTGCCGGTCAGCGCCGCGCCGGACGGCCCGATAAGGGGTGGGAAAGGCCCTATCCCCAGCGTCTCGTAAAACTTGATGCTTTTCTCCATGTCCCGGACCACCACCGCCACGTGGTGAAATTTCCAGTTCTCATGCATCTTGTCCATTGCCTCCTGTTACGTATTACCGGTTGCCTGTTTCCGGCCGGGTATCCGTCGTATCTTACCTAGACAAAAGTCATCAGCCTCTTCGGGTTTTCCACCAGCATGCTGTCAATCAGTTCCTGGCTTAGGCCCTTGATTTTCATTACCGGCACGGTATCCCGCAGGATATGCCCGTACCCCCAGCCGCCGTAGCGGCAGAGCGAACTTTTCGTATAGTTGTCGTGCGAGACGACAATCTGGTTCTGGAAACCTTGGTCGGCCAGTTCGGCCAGTTCGTTGATGCGCTGGGCGTCATTGGGCACGTCCAGCACCCGGAAGCGGGTCGGATAGTATCCCTCCCGACCGAACAGGTCGTATTCTATGCAGCAGCCCGTCCTGGCGAGCGCGATACGGTTGGCCGGCTCCCGCACGGCGCGTTCGGTGTGGCTCATGATGGTCCGGCTGATATCACCGCCCGCCTTGTCCAGCACCTTGATACATTCCATGGCGGCGTCTTCGTGCTGCCCGGGATGAATATTGATGGCGGCGCCGGTGGCTTTCTGGGCAATGGCTGCGGCTCTCAGCACTTTCTTTTCGTTGTCCGTGAAAGGCCACGAGCAGCCCAGCTCCCCGATAAGTCCGGCGCGGATACCGGTGCCCTTGAACCCTTCTCGGATATCGGCGATAAACTCGTCGGCGATTTCCTCTTCGCTCTTGGCGTTCATGTCTATATTTGCCGGGTAAGACTGTTCGACGTAGTAACCGGTGCCCATCACCAGGTTTATTCCGGTGGCGCGGGAAATCCGTGCCACGCCGGCCGGGTCGGGAAGGATACCCCTGATGCTGACCTCGACGATTGACTTCCCGCCGTAGGCTTTGTAGATGAGTACCTCGTCGACCGCCGTTTGTTCGTCGAGCAGTTGCAGGTCGTCGAGGTTCTGGAAAGGATGGTAGCGCAGCCACCAGAGAATATCTATCGATACCGGCTCGTGTACCATTCTCTTTTCGGAGGCTTCCTCCGGCTCGCGAAACCAGGTTGTTCCGTCGCATAAAAGGTGCTCGTGAGCCATGGTAATCCCCAGCTCTGCCGGAGAAATCAGCCCCCGCACCGGCTGGACCTTGCCCTCGCTTTCT
>JACZSH010000036.1 GCA_022574315.1 Chloroflexota bacterium
CAGGGGAGCCGCCAGTGACATCCGAGGGTGGGGGTTGAACCCCTCGGAATAGGCCAGCGGTATCCCGGCCCGGTTAAACGCCCGGTGCCACAGGCGCATATTATCCAGGTGGGAGATGAATTTTAATTCCGGTCCCCGGCTAAATCTGATGCGCAGGCGCTGCATAGTTTCCCTGTTCTCTATTTCTGGTTTAATCCGTGCCGCTAGCTTTTCTCTCTGAAAGCGGTTCCGGTCGTTTCTCCCTGGTCAGCAGGATTTTCTCGATTTTCAACCCCTTCATCTCGGTTATCACCAGCTTCATATCTTTATATTTTAGCTGCTCGTTAGTCCTGGGGATATGGCCCAGCAGGTGGAGGACAAAACCGGCCACCGTTTCATAATCGCCTTCCGGAAGCTCCAGTTCCATCTCCTCATTGACCTCTTCGATGCGCATGCTGCCGTCAATCTGGAAGGTGTACTCGTTGATTACCTCGTACTCTTTTTCAATCTGAGAAAGTTCATCCCCCACCGGGCCGACAATTTCCTCGACGAGCCGGCTGAGACTGACGATACCGGCCGTGCCGCCGAACTCATCGACTACCACGCACATCCGGAAGTTCTTATCCCGCATCTCACTGAAAAGCTCGTTAATGCGCTTGGTCTCCGGGGCAAAGTAGGCGGGCCGGACCATCTCATCAATCAGACTGCGGGCAGTGACGGTGCCTTTTGCCTGAGCCATGAGCACGTCCTTCACCGAAAGAATCCCCACCACATTATCCATATTTTCCTGGTAGACCGGAAACCGGGAGAGCGGGAATTCGGCGTAAAGGGTTAGAAAATCGGACAGCCGTGAGCCCTGTTCGATGCTGATAACATCGAGCCGGGGTATCATCACCTCGCGGACGGGCCGGTCGCCGAACTCGAAGACCTTATGCAACATCTCGGCTTCGGCTTCCTCCACGGTGCCCTCTTTGTGCCCGACGGATATCATGGTACGGATTTCTTCCTCGCTGGCCAGCGACCTGGGCACCGGTTCCCCGCCGATCAACCGGGCGATCCCGGAGGCTATCCAGCTGAGCACGATGACGAAAGGAGTGAACAGCCAGGCGATTAGCTCGATAGGTCGGGCGTATATCAGCGATAATCTCTCCGCGTGCCGGGTGGCGAGGGTCTTCGGGGTCGTCTCGGCAAAGACGAGCAGCAGCACGGTCACGCCGATGGCGGCAAAAAGGATGCCCCGTTCTCCCCAGAGTTCAATGGCGATGGCTGTACCCAGGGCGGCGGCGGCCACGTTAACGAAGTTATTGCCCAGCAGGATGGTGGAGAGCAGTTTCTCCGGCCGCTCAATCATCCGGGCGACTCTCCGGGCACCCCGGACGTTATTTTCCACCAGGTGCCGCATTCTTATCCTCTGCAGGGAAATAAAGGCGGTCTCCGCGCTGGAGAAAAACGCCGACAGTAAAAGGCAGAGGATGAAAAGCACCAGGTACAGTTCAATGGTGGACACTCAGAATTACCCCGCTCGCGTCAAAACACTCCCTTACCATAAGGATAACATCGGCCTGCGGAGGTGTCAAAGTATGGAAGGGGGGTTCATTTTTGTTGTGGTTTTGATTAACATTAGTGAGAATTACGAAAAATAACACTTGACAAACGCTCTAAAGTAGCGTAACAATTTGTTATGCCATATGACCGTATGTTAGAATTATCCTAAGGATTAGGGAGAAGGAGTAGAGACATGAATGGAAGTAAGCCAATTATCGGATTCAAGATTGAGATAATCGTTGAGCCTGATGATGGCGGTTTCCATGGTTATTGCCCAGTTCTTCAAGGTTTGCACGTGAGCGGAGATACCGAGGAAGAAGCAGTGCAAAATGCCAAAGATGCAGCTATAGCGTACTTGGAATCTTTAATAAAGCACGGAGATTCAATTCCAATTGGTGTTATAGTGAAGAGAAAAGGGGAGAATGTGTTATATCCCCATAGCAACCGAGCTAGTCATCATACGGAAGACTTGAAAGTAGCGTGCGCTATTTAACAAGCTTCAATCGCCTCAGGTCTTTTTCTGTCCAGCCTATATCTTTGATTAAAGCTTTTATTAAATTTGGACCATAAGTTTTATTTGGATGATAGTGTATTGTCACTCGTCTACCGTCAGGATAGCGATAAACTTGTACCGCTCCCCTAGTTATATCTAGCACCGCCCCATCCTTTTCCAAAGCAGACATTAAATCCTTGGGTGATTTATTCTTTAGTTGATCCCATATTTGTTTAGGAAAGTTCATACAATTCTAAACCTAGCACTTCGTATACCCGCAGGCCGGACAGAGGAAGCAGCCTTCCTGGTAGACGAGCAGATTACTGCACTCCGGGCATTGCCCGGCCAGGTTCTTGGCCAACCCGTAGTCCTCCGCTCTGGGCTTGCCGTCGTAGCCAGTGGTGTGCTTGTCCAGCACGCTGGCGATGGCATCGGCGCAGGAGAGAATGGACTTACCGTCTTCCCAGGCGATTGACGGGCAGCGGATGCCGCGCAGCTGCTTCACCAGTATGGCCACATCCACCCCGGCCCTTAACGCCAGGGAGATGAGGCGGCAGATGGACTCAAGCTGCGCCGAGGCGCAGCCCCCGGACTTACCCAGGTTGGAGAAGACCTCAAAGATACCCTGCTCATCGGAGTTTACGGTGACGTAGAGAGCGCCGCAGCCGGTGGTCACCCTTTCCGTGATGCCGGTGGTCACCTTAGCCCTTTTCCGCGGTTTGAGACTGGTATCGGCCGTTTTCTCCGCCTTGCCGGTGGTCAGCACCTGCGCATCACGACTGCGGTCGCGGTAAATGGTGATTCCTTTCAGTCCCTCTTCGTCGGCGAGCAGGTACACCCGCGCCACGTCTTCCCGGGTGGCTTCCTGCGGGAAGTTGACCGTCTTGGAGACGGCGTTGTCCGTGGACCGCTGGAAGGCACTCTGTATCTTGACATGCCATTCCGGGGTAATCTCGTGGGCGGTGACAAAGAGTTGTTTCGCATCTTCGGGCACACCGTCGATATCCCGGAGGCAGGTACCTTCGGCCAGTTTTTGCATCAGCGCCTCGGAATAATAGCCGCCCTTCCGGGCGGCCGCCTCAAAGATGGGATTGACCTCGACGAGGCGGGCGCCGTCCAGAATATTCTTGGTATAGCTCAGGGCAAAAAGGGGCTCGATACCGCTGGAGCAGCCGGCAATCATGCTCAGCGTGCCGGTGGGCGCGATGGTGGTGCGCGTCGCATTCCTGACCCGCGGCGCATCCGGGGCATCATAGACACTACCCTCAAAAGCGGGAAAGACTCCTCTTTCCAGCGCTAATTCCACGGAGGCATTGGTCGCCTCACGCTGTATCTCCGCCATCATATTCTCTCCCAGCGTCAACGCTTCCGGCGAGTTGTAGGGGACGCCCAGCTGGAGCAGCATATCGGCAAAACCCATAACGCCGAGCCCGATTTTCCGGGTCTGGCGGGTCATTCGGGCGATTTCTTCCAGGGGAAACTTGTTCACGTCGATGACGTTGTCCAGAAACCGGACGGCGGTCTTTATCGTCACCGCCAGCTTGGGGTAATCAATCTCGGCCCTCCCGTTGACGTCACGGAGCATGCGGGACAGGTTGATCGAGGCCAGGTTACACGACTCGTAAGGGAGCAGGGGCTGTTCCCCGCAGGGGTTGGTGCTTTCTATTTTACCCAGTTGCGGCGTGGGATTGTCCTGGTTAATGCGGTCAATAAAGACGATGCCGGGGTCGCCCGACCGCCAGGCCATATCGACTATTTTGTCAAAGACCTCTTTGGCGTTGAGCCGGGAGGACACCGCTCCGGTATGCGGGTTTATCAGGTCGTAGTCAGCCCCCGCCCGCACCGCCTCCATAAACCCGGCGGTGATGGCTACCGAGATATTGAAGTTGGTCAGCGCGGTCAGGTCTTCCTTGGCGGTGATGAATTTCATAATATCCGGGTGGTCAACGTTCAGGATGCCCATATTTGCCCCGCGGCGCATACCCCCCTGCTTGATTACGTCGGTGGCGACATCAAAAGCGCGGATAAAGGAAACCGGCCCGCTGGCAACCCCGCCGGTAGAACCCACCAGGTCCATTTCCGGCCGCAGCCTGGAAAAAGAAAAACCGGTGCCGCCTCCGCTCTTGTGGATAAGCGCCGTGTTTTTCACCGAATCGAAAATCGATTCCATAGTATCCTCGATGGGCAAGACAAAGCAGGCGGAGAGCTGCCCCAGTTCCCGCCCCGCGTTCATCAGGGTGGGAGAGTTGGGCAGGAACTCCAGACGGGTCATCATCCCGTAGAACTCCTCTTCCCTGGCCTGGACATCGGCACCGGGGTCGTGGATAAGCTCCGCGGCGGCAATCGCGGTCGCCACGCGGCGCAACATCTCCTCCGGTGTCTCGATGACATTGCCCTGCTTGTCCTTCTTGAGGTACCTCTTCTCCAGGACATGGCGGGCGTTTTCGGTAAGGTCAACGCTGGAGGCGGGCGGATTTATGGCTCCGGCGGTATCAATCTCTTTCATTTCAGCGGTAGCCTCCTCTTTATGTTTCAGTTCTTCGGCGGCCAGGATTTCCTCGACCAGGGTCATAATATCGGCATCGGAGGGCAGACGGTCCGGCCGGCGGCGTGACCGGGTCACCAACTCTTCCATTCCGGGCAGAGCGGGCATCTGCTGCCGGGACTCCTGCCGCTCCAGGCGTTCGATTACCTGGGCGGTCAGCCGCTCTATCAGTCTACGATCCGGTATGCCCATTGACTCGGCGGCGGCAAAAACGATGCGGGCAATCTGGGTGCGACTGGGTGAGTTTATCTGCCTGTTTTCCGGTTGTTCCGCCATGTCCATTCCGCTCGTCCTAGTTAAGATTTAATTGTTCCTGGTTACCGCCGCGTTTCGGCGGGTTTTCGGCCAGCTCTTCCAGTTTTTCCGCAGAGAGAAGGGGGAGTTGACTGGAAGAACGGGATATGCCCGGTTCACCGGTGACCAGGGCATCCACTTCTTCTTTCAGCGCGGTGATATCGGTGAAATCACGGTAGACGCTGGCAAAACGGATGTAGGCAATGTGGTCCAGAGCCTGCAAACGTGCCATCACCATGTCGCCGATGGCCGTGGTCGGTATCTCCACCCGTCCGGAGCTGAAAAGCCCGGCCTCTATGTCATCGGCCACTTTATCCACGGCGCCGCTGGGGAGAGGGCGCTTTTCACAGGCCTTGCGGATACCGGATAGAAGCTTGTCCCGGTTGAATTCCTCACGCCGCTGGTCTTTCTTGATGACAAAAAGACTGACCGGCTGTAGCCGCTCGTAGGTGGTGAAACGGGAATCACATTTCAGACACTGGCGGCGGCGGCGGATACCATCGTTGACGTCACGGGAGTCAATCACCCTGGAATCATGATAATTACAATACGGACAGTCCACCCCTAAATCCCCTCTATATAGTGGAATAAAAGCAACAATACCACAAGATATAGTGTTTGTCAAGCTATTTTTAGTTATTTTACCACCTGGATTTCATGTCTTTCCAACCCGTTTCCGGCGTTGAATCAATCCCCCTGCTGCCTCCGGATACCGATAAGTCACCGGCTTTACTCTGCCGGTCGCCAGATATTAAGATAAGACAGGGTAAATTTTACCGTTTGGGGAGGTAACGCGCCCGTGAATTACCCGTCGGCGGTGGACTATATTTTAAGCTTTGCCGATTACGAGCGGATACCGCGCTCGGCGGTGGTCTTTGACCTGAGACGCATCGAGATGCTGCTGGCGAGGCTCGGTAACCCGCAGAACGCGGCGAAGACGGTCCATATTGCCGGTACCAAGGGCAAGGGCAGCACCGCCGCCATGATTGCCTCCATCCTGTATCAGTCCGGCTACCGTACGGGATTATACACGTCCCCCCACCTGCTGAGCATCCGGGAAAGGCTCCAGGTAGACGGAGAGCCGATTACCGAAAAAGCTTTTGCCCGGCTGGTGAGCCGGCTGAAACCGGAGTTTGAGGCGGTAAACGAGTCCGGCACTTATGGTGAATTGACCACCTTTGAGCTGCTGACGGCGCTGGCGTTGGCTCATTTCAAAGAGAGCGCCGTGGACTACCAGGTGCTGGAAGCGGGGCTGGGGGGGCGGCTGGACGCCACCAACGTAACCGACCCGGAAATCTGCGTCATCACCTCCATCAGCTATGACCATATGGACGTGCTCGGGGATACCCTGGCCGAGATAGCCGCGGAAAAGGCGGGCATCATCAAGCCGAAAAGCGTGGTGGTAGTCGCCCGGCAGTCACCGGAAGCCAGGGCGGTAATCGAAAAGACGTGCCGCGAAAAGGGCGCCCGGCTGGTCAGCGTCGGCAGCGAGATTACCTGGCAGCGGCAAACCGCCGGCCCGGATGGGCAGACCTTTCGCTTAAAAGGGATTAGCGGCGAGTATGACTTAAGCCTGCCGCTGGCCGGGGAGCACCAGCTGGAAAATGCCGCCGCGGCGGTAGCCGCCGTGGAGGTACTCAAGGAGCATGGCGCTCGTATCTCGCCGGAAAGTATCGCCCGCGGACTGGCCCAGGTGCACTGGCCGGGTCGACTCCAGGTAATGCGGCGCGAGCCGTGGCTGGTCGTGGACGGTGCCCATAATGCCGACTCGGCTCGCCGACTGGTGGCGGCACTGAGGCAGTATTTCGTTTTCCAGCGGCTGACCTTGATATTCGGCGCTTCCTCGGACAAGAACATCGCCGGCATGGTCGCCGAACTGGCCTCTTTCCCGAACAGGGTAATCGTGACCAGTTCCCGCCATCCCCGCGCCGTGTCTCCGGACAGCCTGTCCGGCGAATTTACCCGGCAGGGGATGAGCGCAGAGGTGACGGAAAACGTGTCCGCAGCGATAGAGATTGCCCTGGCCGGGGCGGCGCCCGGCGACCTCATCTGCGTTACCGGTTCGCTGTTTATCGTCGCCGAGGCAATGGAGTATTTTGTGGAGTGAGTTAAAGGGCAGGTGGCTTGAGTCTGGCCTCGACGACCAGGTCCTCCCCGCAGCGGTATACCTTGTTGAAGGATAGCCGGAGAGACCGGCTGACTTCGGCAATATCCAGTTCGCCCACCGCTTCGATGCCCTTCCCGATTATCCGGGGCGCAATGGCAACCATCATCTTATCAGCCAGTCCCTGCCGCAGGAAAGAAGTAATCACCCCAGCACCTCCTTCTACCAGCACAGAGGCGATACCTTTACCACCCAGCAGACCGAGCAGGCTTTTCAGGTCGACCTCTCCCCCACCAGACTCCGGGACGACCAGCACCTCAATACCCATCTCACCCAGGCGGGACTTCTTGGCCGCATCCGCCCGAGAGGTGGTGGCGATAATGGTGGGCGCGACTTCACCGCCCGTAATTACCCCGGCTTCGAGCGGGATTCTTAGTCGACTGTCCAGAATTACCCGCACCGGGTTTTTCCCCCGGACCAGGCGTACCGTAAGCTGGGGATCGTCGGCCAGGATGGTGTCTATCCCCACCATGACGGCATCGCTGGCGGCGCGCCACCGGTGGGCTAACCGACGGAACTTTTCCGAACTTATCCACCGGGAGTTGCCGGCAGCGGTGGCGATACGCCCGTCCAGAGACTGGGCAAACTTCAGCGTCACCAGGGGAAGACCGGTGGTGATGTATTTGAAGTACGCTTCGTTCAGGAGGCGGCATTCTTCTTCGAGCACCCCGGCCCGCACCTCGATTCCTTTCTGCCGCAAAACCGCCTCGCTTTTGCCGTTGACCAGCCGGTTGGGGTCATGGGTGCCCATAACCACCCGGCCGAATTGGTGCCTTATAATGGCATCCAGGCAGGGGGGCGTTTTGCCATGATGGCAGCACGGCTCCAGGTTGACGTAAATGGTCGACCCGCTGACATTTTCCCGGGCATCCTGAATGGCGTTGATTTCGGCGTGGTTTTCCCCGTAACGCCGGTGATAACCCCGGCCGATGACGCGGCCGTCCCGGACGATAACCGCCCCCACCATCGGGTTCGGGCTGGTTCTACCCAGCCCCCGGCGGGCAAGCCTGATGGCCTCTCTCATATAGTCTTCGTCACGCATGGGTAAAGCCGCCTATTCTGTCTTGCTAATCAACACGGTAACGCGGAGCATATCCTCGTCAATCGTTATATCTATGAATTCAAAGTCGACGCCACCGCCGGTGCCGGCCTCGGTCAGGGCCACCAGCATCCGGTCTGTCTGCTGGCCGATGAGCGCCACGATTTTATCCTTAACCGTCCCTGGTACCGGAATCATGCCGAAGCTGATATCGTTTATGGAGATATCCGGCCGGCCCTCCCGGATGCTGACGCCGGTATTCACCTTGAGCTTGGCGCTAAAGCCGAGGATAGTAGTATCGGCTACGGTCAGCAGGTTGTTGCCGGGCTGAAGGTCAATACTGACACCCTTTATCTCCAGGGGAATATCGGCCGGTATTTCCATCTGGGTCATTATCTTTCCGGCCTGTTCATTAACCTCGGCTTCGGTGAAGGTCAGGGTTACCTCCCGGCTCTCGCCGGTGGCGGCGACCTCGGCTACTGCCTGGCTGAAATCGGTCACCTTGTCCTCGAAAGAAGGCGGCGTAGGCTCTGGTGCGGTTTTGGCGGGCGGCGGTTGGGTGGCGGCGGGCGCCGGTGGTGGAGGAGACGGCTCCGGGGACTGGATATTGCGGACCAAAAAGTAACCACCGCCTCCCAGAATGAGCAGGGCGGCAATGATAACCGGCAGCAAGATAAGTTTCATGAGTCCACCACCATCGAAAGAATATTATCTCCGGTCCGGACGGAACGCGGCGACAGACAGGCGAGCACTATTATTTTACTAGAACTCTACCCAGAGAGCAATCCAGTTCCAGTGCAACACGGTTCCCGGCATTTTCATAATCCGGCGAAAGGTAGAAATCGCCCTTTCGAGGGAAACGGCGTTCGTCCACTTCGAGAGCGGTCAGGCTGGTGTTAGTTTTTATCTTCGCGGCGACGCCATCGGGAATGGTTATCTCCAAGTTTGCCAGGTTTGCCTTGATTTGAACCTGAGTGGTGCCCGCCGCAGAAGGTATTTCGACGATGTAATTACCCAGGTCCACGTCCATTTGCAGCTCGGTTATCACCAGCTCGCGAAGGTCGAGGCGACTGTCGGTTACCGCTAACCTGACGTCCAGCGTAAAAGGCAGCTGCCGGGCAAGGCGGATATCCCACCCGCGTTCGGCTTCATCCTTCGGACGGCGGTTAATCTGTGCCATGCTCAATGAAAGAACCCCTTCACCATCTTCAAACCGGAAATTGGCTTTCCGGTCACTCGTCTCCATCCTGGAATCCACCACCGCGAAATTGGGTGAACCGACCGGTAAACTACCTATCGTCAAACTACCGGCGCTCAAGTCAACCTGTATTCGTCCGCGCTCTAAGCCATCCAGAAGTGCTACATAGCTCCCCGTGGTGGCGGTAGTTGCCACGGACACGCCGCCATATTGCCAGATAGCGATACCAAGAGAACCGAAAAGTAGGGTCAGAATTAAAATACTTACCAGCCAGGTATTGTAACGTCGGAGCAAAATGCTGAGTCCGGCATTAATCAGCAGCACCGGCCAGAATCGCCAGAGAGTACCCCAGAGGCCCCAGGGCAGAACGTTAAACGTCTGGAGGAGAAAGGTTACTCCCAGAAAGAGAAGGAAAAGGCCCCAGAGTGGAACACGGAGCAAATACGGAGGTTTCCGGTCAGGCATTTTTATTTTCTCCGGGCGCTAAAAATAACTATCAGGCTGATGGCAATGATAATAGCCGGCCAGAGAAACCGCCACTGAAACCATGAGAAAAGGTTGAAGCTGCCCATGAGGAAAAGGACGCCCACTACCAGCAGGGTGATGCCAAAAAAGAGCTGGCGCCGGTGACGTGTCTCCGGGGGCGTGGTGGACTTGGTTTCTTCTCCGGTAAAGGTGGCGCGAATTTCCTTGCCTAATTCGGCGGCGGTCTCCTTGATTTCCACCACGTTTTCCTGGATAGTTTCCTTTGGTTCTTTGGCTTTGGAGCCTTCCAGTGGGACGACGATAGCCAGTATTATGTAGGCCAGAATGCCGGCACCGTTGGCAAATAGCAAAAGGACAAAGATTATCCGCACGACGGTGGGGTCTATGGCAAAGTAGCTGGCCAGTCCACCGCAAACGCCCCATATCATCCGGTCGCTTTGACTTCGGTAGAGTCGCTTCTCCATCGTTGCCCTCCCGGATTTAAACTAGCAGGAATTATATATGATAAAAGGTATAAAGTCTATATACTTCATTGTACCCCAAACTTCAAGATGACCAACCGGGTAGGCAGTGAGGAAAAACACACCACCCCGTCACTCGCCGGCGTGGTAGGCTTGCCTTGAAGCAGTTGATTTGTTAAAATCTAGAAGTCGGAAAGCTGGAGAAGCCGTCCAGGGTGGTGACTCGCCGGCATAGACCACCAATCTAACCGAATAATAGTGTTGCGCATGGGCCGTTAGCTCAGTTGGTAGAGCACCTGACTTTTAATCAGGGTGTCACAGGTTCGAGACCTGTACGGCCTACAAAAAACTAACAATCGTAGCTAAAATCGCTGGAATCGGCCTCTATCGGGGTCGATTTTTTATTGGCCTCGGCAGAATTGTCAACCTGATTTTAAATCCGGTGTCAACCTGATTTTTAAAAGGAGGCCAAAAATGAACAGCGAAAAAATAAACCTTGAAAACCTGATCGAAGGTTTTCGCCTGTCCTGCCAGACCGAGGGGAAGAGCCCTAAAACCATTGAATGGTATTTCTCCTTTGTCACCAGATTCATGCACTTTCTCCAGCTTCGTGTTATATCAACCAACCTGGGGGAAATTGAAAAAGAGCACGTCAGGGAATTTATCCGTTACCTGCAGGTTGAAGCCAGAACACCTCGAAGTGACAAACCACTATCCCCGGCTACCGTTCAGGGTTATGTGCGTTCTCTGAAAGCCTTTTTCGCCTGGGTGGAAAGAGAAGGCTATATCGATAGTAACATCATGCGTAAAATACCGGTGCCCAAAGCCCCGGTAAAGATTGTCAATACTTTTACCCATGAGCAGTTTATGAAGCTTGTCGAGCTGTGTCAGAGAGATAACGGGACCGGGCATCGCAATCTCGCCATTTTGCTCCTCATGTTTGATTCCGGGATCCGGGTATCCGAATGCCGGGATATCGAACTGGATGACGTCGACCTGGAGAACGGGAGTATCAGGATAAGACAGGGCAAAGGAAGTAAAGAGAGGAGTATTCCTATCGGCAGCCTGGTACAGAAGTCACTCTGGAAGTACATTAATCACTCCAGGCCCCAATCATTGGTAGCACAGGTAACCAGCCTGTTCTTAAGTGACAGAGGTTTACCCTTAACCAAAAGTGGCCTACAGCAAATAATAAGGCGCTATGGCAAAAAGGCCGGGATCAGTGGCGTT
>JACZSH010000037.1 GCA_022574315.1 Chloroflexota bacterium
TTTCAGACATTGAGACGAGGAGGACGGCCCGGAAAAGCTGCTGACAATGCTCACCCTGGCGCCCGGCACCTCGGGCACCGCCAGGCCGGATTCGTCCGACCCGCCGCTACCTTCGACGATAATGACGTCTTTGCCCCCGGCAATCCTGGTAATTGTCTCTCCAAGTTTGGCCACCGGTGGACACAGCGAATCGGCGGACTCGGTGAGCCCCAGTACCTGTTTCATAAAGGTGGCATCGCCGTTTCTGCCGGCCGGTTTTAAAAAGCCCACTTTCTTGCCGTCACTCAGCAGGCGCTTGCCCACGCTGACCCCGATGGTAGTCTTCCCTGCCCCTTCCTCCGCAGAAACTATATGCAGTGCAACCAAGTTTCACCTCCAGCTACGTTTCCTGAAATCCGAACCCGCCCATTTATTATAATGCCAAATCCCGCATTCGTAAAGTGAGCACTGCCATGCCGCGCACCCGTTTTCTCCGCCCGTTTGAAGAAGTCCGGGAGTTTTTCAAAGAGAGGCGTGGAACTTGTCTGGAGGAATAGGCTATCGTATATTAGCATAGATTATCGCTATTATTTAAACGGAACGGTTGGCCCAGGTTAAAGTCATTCCAGAAGGACGAATACCCGGGCGCGAAAAAATTCCAGGTTGCTTTCCGTCTCCGGATTGGAAAACGGGCGAGCTGATACCGCTATCCGGTTGGAAAGGTCTTTCCCGGAAGAAAGGGCCGGAAGGCCGGGGAGTGTTTGCCTGCCGGGAGTAAGATGAGGCTTCAATACGAGATAACCCTGTTTATCTTTGTAATCTTACTGGTGGTTGGCATCGCCGGCGCCGCCGTTATGCTCCGTTTTCAACAATAAGCGGCTATCGCCCAGTACGAGGAGTCGGCATTGACGGTGGCCGAGATGTTTCGGGACTCCCTGGAACACGAGATGACGGAGGGCAATCCGCAGCACGTACAGGAAGTGGTCGCCGATTATGCGGCCAAGAATATCGTCAACGAGCTGGTGATTGTCTCCGTCGAGCGGAAAGTCTTCGCGTCCGGTGATGTTTCGGAAATCGGCTCCACCAGGTATAACCCTGAAATCGCCCGGGCACTGTCCTCAGGAGAAACGATAATCAGGACCGAGGAGCGGTACGGTCAAAATGAGCTCGGCGTTATCTACCCGGTAATGAACAAACCGCAATGCCAGAGCTGTCACGGTGCCGAGAAAGAGACTCTGGGAGTAATCGAGATTGGTCTGAACCGGAGCTCAATTGATGACCAGATAAGGGACCAGATACTCATCATGGCGCTGATAGGCGGCCTGACTTTTATCGCCGTCGGGGCGGCGTTAGCCTTCATGATGCGGGCGATGGTGATGAATCCTCTGTCAAAGCTGGCCGCTTCGGCAAGTCGACTTGCGCAGGGCGTTTTAGCTTGCTGGCTCATATTACCCGCGTTCTTGAGAACAGAGTCCATCGAATAACGGCATATATCCTTGGAGTTAACCAAGAACCCGGGAAGATGATAGCATCAGTGGCGGAATTTGTCCATGACGTAGTGCGGTCGGTAGCGGGCAAACCGGGCGCAGAAACTGGTTGACACCCGGCGGATGCAGGTCTAACATAAATTAGTGGTTATATGCCCATAACCGGGGTTACCGGTTAGATATATCAAGGAGGAAAAGAGATGGGTGGGAATACCGGTGAAAATGCCAAAAAAGAAGTGATGAAGGATATCATCCTGAAACTGCATCAGGGCCTGTCCGCGGAGGCAGCCAAAGAGAGGTTTGAAGCCGAAGTGGGGAATATCAGTTCCACGGAGATAGCCGAGATTGAGCAGGAGCTCATCAATGAAGGGCTGTCTCCGGAGGAGATAAAGAAGTTCTGCAACGTTCATGTCCTGATATTTCAGTCGGCGCTTGAGAAATCCGCCTCCGAGGAGACGTTTCCGTCCCATCCGGTGTATCTTTTCCGGCAGGAAAACCGTGAGATAGAAAAACTGGTTGATTCGGTCAGGAGTTTTGTCGAGAAGCGGGGGGAGGACGAGTTCCCGGCTTTCAGAGAAAAGCTGAAGGAGATGCTCCTTGCCTTGAGGGGAATAGACACCCACTACGAGCGAAAAGAGCAGCTTCTTTTTCCGTTCCTGGAGAAACAGGGCTTTTTCGGCCCTTCCAAGGTAATGTGGGGCAAAGATAACGAAGTCAGGGACTTATTGAAGACGGCCCGGCAGGGTATAGACCAGCTCAGTGGATGGAAAGAACTGGCGGACTATAACCAGCAGGCCCTGGAGCCGCTGCTGGAGGAAGTCCTGGGGATGATTTTCAAAGAAGAAAACATACTCTTTCCCACCTCCCTGGAAAAGCTGAGTGCCGGCGACTGGGTGGATATCCTGAGGGAAAGTGACGATATCGGCTATGTCTACATCGAAAAACCGGAGGAGACCGGGGCACTGATGAAAGAACTGAAAACCGTGCTGCTCGAAGAGCCGGTGTTCCGGGATAACGCGGTTTCTTTTGCCACCGGCACCTTATCGCTGAACGAACTGATGTACCTGCTGAATACCCTGCCCGTGGACTTAACCTACGTGGATAGCGAGGACCGGGTAAAATATTTTTCAGACAGCCGGGACAGAGTGTTCCGCCGGACACGGTCGGTAATTGGCCGAAACGTGGAAAACTGCCACCCACCGCAGAGCCTGGAAGTAGTCCAGAAGATAATAGCTTCATTTAAAGAGGGGAAAAGGGACCGTTATGAATTCTGGCTTACCGTGAAGGAGAAATTCCTGTATGTCCAGTTTTTTGCGGTGAGAGATAAAGAAGGGCATTACCTGGGGACCCTGGAGGTTGCCCAGGATATTACCGAAATCAGAAAACTGGAGGGGGAAAAGAGGCTCCTTGATGAAAGAGATTGAATTGAATAAGAATGTTTACGAATTGACCGAGGCCTACCCTGAGCTTATCAATATCCTGAAAGAGATGGGGTTTTTCGGGGTGGCCAACCCGCTGGTCAGGAAAACCCTGGGGAGAGTCACCACGATACCGCAGGGGTGTGAAAAGCAGGGCAGAGACCTGGCTGAAGTGGTAAAGGAACTGGAAAAGCAGGGGTTTACCGTTAAACCTTGAGGCCGGGGAACTATTTCCGGAGGCGCGGAAATAGCCGACCTGCCGGGAGAAGGGAGCCATATTTACTCAGGCGGGGATTCGGTGGGGTCAGGGCGTTTCCGGTTGCCCGTTCTGGAACTGGGCGGCAAGCCGGGCCAGGTCATCCATGTCAAAAAAAGTTGTCCGGTAGTCGATATACCGGTCGTGGGTCTCGTCATAACGCCCGTCGTATGCCTCGTGGACGTGGTCATAGATATGCTTTACCATCCGGCTGACGCTGGTGAGTTGCGGCTCCTGGCTGCCGGAGGCTTCCCGATACCGATTGAGCAGCGAGGCGATGCCGTCCATTCCGGAGAGTGAACCGATGCGGTTCGGCTCAGTTTCCTTGCGGCCGACAATGTGGGGGTCATAGGGGAGGTAAATCAATCCTCCGGGCGCCTGGGACTGGCGCTGTATTCCGGTCTGGTGGAGTCCGGCCTGGGTGGTAAAAATACTACTGCCGATAATGGGCTGCTTTTCCGGGATGGCGACTACTTCCGCCCGTATCAGGTCGGCTATTTCCATCAGCACCTCCAGCTTCAGGCCGGGGTTGCCGTACTGGCGGATGTAGTTAATCAGCACCTGTTCCAGGGCGGCATTTCCAGTGCGTTCACCGAGGCCGGCGAAGCCGGCATTGACCCCTTTGCAGCCATAGCGGAAGGCGGCCATGCTGTTAGCCGTCGCGCAGCCGAAATCATTGTGTCCGTGGAACTCAAGCTGCGCGCCGGATTCCCGGAGCAGCGTGGAAACCAGCCGGGGAATGCCGAAGGGAAGGGCGGCGTAAGGGTCTGGCAAGCCGATACCCAGCGTATCGCAAATCCGGAAGTAGGCTTTGCCTTTTGTTTCCGCCATGACGCGGCGCATGAAAGGAATAACCCAGCCCTCGATATCGGCTCGCGTGGCGTCTTCCAGGTGCACCCGGGGAGTAATGCCGTGTTCGCAGGCAGTGAGGATGGGCGCCAGGAACTTTTCTATGGCCTCCTCCTTGCTGCGGAAATTGAGGCGGTCCAGGATATGGTGGTCGGAGCAGGAGGCAAGCATCCCGGTTTCGGTTACTTTTCCGCCGCTAACCTGTACCAGGTCCCGGATGTCCTTGGGGGTGGCGCGTGTCCAGGTGGTAACCCGCGGGAAATCATAACCCCGTGCCAGGAGTTTGTCCAGCGTCCACAGGTCACGCTTCTGGTAGATGAAAACCTCCACGTTATTAATGACGCCGGTGCCGTTATCCAGCTCGTGGAGGAGGTCAAAATACTTGAGCTTCGTCTCACTGGGGAAGAGGGCAAAACACGGGTCCTGTGCCCCATCCCGCAGGGTGGTATCGGTAATGTGTTTGGGGTGCGTCAGCGGTCCGGAAGCGGGTATTTCCGCCGGACCGGGCTCCATTGGTACGGGCGGTATCCCACCATGAAAGTTATAATATTTCGGGTTCGGGTTTACCTGATATTCCATCGAGTTGCTCCTCCCCAGGGCAGTCTGCGACCATCTTCATCGTCGGGTGAGCGACGGTGAGTGGTCGGCCAATATATTATCGGCGCCATCATTATTATCATGTGCTTCTCTTAAAACTCCTCGAGAGTCGAGGTATCACCCAGCGGCAGCCCTAATTCTTTGGCTTTAAGCAGGCGGCGCATTATCTTGCCGCTGCGTGTCTTGGGAAGGGAGTCGATAAACTCGATATCTCGCGGGGCGGTGGCTGACGCCAGTTTACGGCGGGCAAACTGCATCAGTTCCCGGCGTAGCTCAGGAGTTGGTTCGTATCCGTCCTTGAGAGCGACGAAGGCCTTGACCACCTCCATGGCAATGGGGTCCGGCTTGCCGATAACCCCGGCCTCGGCGACGGCGGGGTGCTCCATGAGAGCGCTTTCCACCTCAAAGGGGCCCACCAGGTGCCCGGCGGTGTTTATCACGTCGTCGGCACGACCGACGAACCAGAAATAGCCGTCGTCATCGGTATAGGCATTGTCGCCGGTAATGTACCATCCGTTCTGGAAGCGGGACTGGTACAGTTCGGGGTTGTTCCAGTAGGTCCGGAACATGGACGGCCAGCCCGGCTTGATAGCGAGCTGTCCTTCTTTGCCGGGCGGTAGTTCGGCATAGTTTTCATCCAGAATGGCGGCCGTAATCCCGGGGGTGGGGCGTCCCATGGAACCGGGGCGCACCGCCATGAAGGCGTAGTTAGCGATGAGCTGGGCGCCGGTCTCCGTCTGCCACCAGTTGTCGTGAATAGGCTGCTGGAATACCTTGAGTCCCCAAATTACCGCCTCCGGATTCAGCGGCTCGCCCACGCTGCAAATATGGCGCAGGCTGCTGATATCGTGCTGCCCGACAACTTTTTCTCCGGCCTTCATGAGCATGCGTATGGCCGTGGGCGCTGTGTACCAGACCGTGACCTTGTATCTCTCGATAAGGGAGTACCAGGTGCTGGCACGGAAACCGCCTTCATAGACGACCTGTGTGATGCCGTTGGTCCAGGGGGAAAACATACCGTAGGAAGTACCGGTGACCCAGCCCGGGTCGGCGGTGCACCAGTACACGTCGTCTTCATGGAAGTCCAGCACCCACTTGCCGGTGGCAAAGTGCTGGATGGCGGCATGGTGGACGTGCACCGCCCCCTTGGGTTTACCGGTCGTCCCGGAAGTGTAATGCATGATTGAATAGTCCTCGGCACCGGTAGTGATGCCGGGGAAATCAGGGGAGGCGGCGTCCATAATCTCCCCGTAAATCGAATCGCCGGCCTGTGCCGGGTAACCGCCGGCGCGGTCGACGATAATCAGGTGTTTCAGGTCAGGTAACTCCGGCAGCAGGGGAGCGATACGTTCTCTCAGCGAGGGGCTGGTAAGGAGTACTTTCGCCCCGCTGTCCTGGAGGCGGTCCCGCACCGGGTCCGGTCCGAAATCGGCGAAAAGGGGCCCGACAATCGCTCCCATCTTGAGGCTGCCAAAAATAGCGATATAAATCTCCGGGACGCGCTCCAGGAAGGTGAAGACCCGGTCGCCTTTTTTCACACCCAGTCCCAGAAGGGCATTGGCGAACCGGCTGGTTAGCTTCGAGAGGTCACCGAAAGTATAGCTCTCCCTGTCGCCGTTTTTCCCCTCCCAGTAGAGAGCTACTTTGTCGCGGCGGGAAGAGGCGGCATGTCGGTCAATGGCCAGGTGGGTCAGGTTTAACCCCTCCTGGTGGTTGATATCCATCTCTTTTTCGATGCTGGCCCAGTCGAACTCACCGCCCAGAGGGAAGTTCGGGTCCAGGTTTGGTCTGACCGGAATCTTATCTATATCTGGCTTGGTTATCTCTGGATAGTTCATATAACGTTACCTCCATACCAATGCCCGAAAGCACCTGATTTTATTCAGCAAAAGAGGAAGAACGAGTAGTAGGATACTACGAATAGCAAGGATACGTCAAGCCATTACCCCGGCTACGATAAAGTGGACTTAATTACTCGGGGGGTATCAGCTCAATCTCGAAGAGTCGGGGCCATAACTTCCCGGTCACGAACAACCGGTCGCCCGCTGCATCATAGGCGATGCCGTTGAGGACATCAATCGGCGCCGGGTATTCTTCAGGCCGGAGAAGCCCGGTCAGGTCTATCCAGCCGGTTACCCGCCCGGTCGCCGGGTCTATCCGGGCGATGCGGTCTGTCGGCCAGACGTTGGCGTATATCTCGCCCTTTACGTATTCCAGCTCATTGAGCTTGGTCACAGGCCCGTCAGAGTCGAAGACTTCAACCTGACCGGTTTCCGCAAATGTCTCCGGGTCCAGGAAGCGCAATGTCGCCGAACCGTCACTTAGAATCAGGCTTTTTCCGTCATGAGTGAGGCCCCAGCCTTCGGTGGAGTAGCTGAACTCTTCGAGCCGGGCGAAACTGCGCCGGTCGTAGACGAAACCGGTGCCGGACTGCCAGGACAACTGGATGATACGGTCGCCGAACACGGTCACGCCTTCACCGAAGAACCGGTCGGGAAGTTGATAAAGCTGTCGGACGATTCCGGATTCCAATTCTACACGGCGCAGGGTAGATTGCCCGCGGCGTCCCGTCCCTTCGTACAACCAGCCGTCGGCAAAGGCGAGTCCCTGGGTAAAGGCAGCCGGGTCATGCCGGTAAGCATTGACCGTGCGGTATCCGTAGACGAAAACCGGGCTATCCGGAGAGACAGATACTTCGGCGGCATCCGAGCAGGAGACCGGCAAGACGGCTCCCGTTACCATGAGGGACAACAGAGCGGCGGTTATTAAACGATGATTCACGATGCCGTATTTCCGGTAACCAATAGTTTCGATTTGTCCTGTCACGCCGTTTGCCGCGGGGACGCCATCCGCCATATCTGGTAGGGGAAGCGGGCATTAAAGCCGCCCGAGCAAGGCGGGTTACTTTTTCTTGATAACTTCCCTGACCGCTCCGGCGATGTGACCGGCGGTAAGCTGGTATTCTTCTTTCAGTTCGGCGATGGTGCCGGACTGGCCGAAACGGTCCCTGACGCCGATACGGTTGACCGGCACCGGGCGATTTTCGGTGACAATCTCAGCCACGGCGCCGCCCAGGCCGCCGAGGACGGAGCTGTCTTCCACGGTCACAATCGCCCCGGTCTCCCTGGCTGCTTTGAGCACGGCCTCTTCGTCAATCGGTTTAATGGTGTGCATGTCCAGCAGGCGCGCCTTGACGCCTTCACCGGCCAGGATATCGACCGCCTGGAGGGAATCCGGGAGCATGATGCCGGTGGCGATGATGGTAACGTCGTCGCCGTCAGCCACGGTTACCGCTTTGCCCAGCTCAAAAGGCAGGTCTTCAGTGTAGATGGTGGGGGTGGGAGGGTTGGCCAGCCGGAGGGCCACCGGGCCCTCGTATTTGGTAATCGCCCGGACCGCCTTCCTGGTCTCAACCTGGTCGGCCGGAGAGATGAGGAGGAGGTTGGGTATGGCGCGCAGGGCGGCTATATCTTCGATTATCTGGTGGGAACCGCCCATGAAAGCCCAGAGCATGCCGGAGTTGCACATGACTATCTTGACATTCAGCCAGTCGAAAGCCACGTTCTGTCTTATCTGGTTGTAAGCCCGGCCGACGGCAAAAATGCCGTGGCAGTGGGTAAAGGCGATTTTACCGGCTCCGGCCATGCCGGCGGCGGTGGTTATCAGGTTGGCTTCGGCGATGCCGACGTCAACCAGCCGGTCCGGAAACTCTTTCTCAAAAAGTTCGCCGACGGCACCCCGGGGAAAGTCCCCGTAGAGGACGACGATATCGCTGTTTTCTTTTGCCAGCTCAACCAGGGCTTCATTATAGGCTTCATACATGGTCTTCGACTCGCCGAAGGGTTCCATGACAAAGTTTCGCTTCATTATCTTACCCCCTTACTGTGTTTTTCCGTTCCGGTTGATTTTCCGCCCTGAAGCCTTTAGCCGAGTACCGCCATGGCTTCGGCATACATATCATCGGTGAGCTTGCAGAAGTGCAGGTTCTTATGCTCGAAGGCAGGTACTCCCTTGCACTTAACGGTATGAGCGACGATGGCATGCGGCTGGCCGGGAGTTTTATCCGCATTTTCCAGGGCGGTGAGAATCTCGGTATAATTATGGCCGTCAATTTCAACGGCGTTCCATCCGAACGTCTGCCACTTCTCGACCATCGGTATCAGGTTTATCCGGTCTTCCACCTTGCTGCCCGACTGAAACTTATTATGGTCGATAATAGCCACCAGGTTATCCACTTTGTAGTGAGCGGCGGCCATTACTGCCTCCCAGACCTGTCCCTCGTTGCATTCACCGTCGCCGAGGATGCAGAATACGCGGTAAAGCGGTGTCGGGCGGCCGATTCTGGCGGCCATCGCCTCCCCGAGAGCAAACGACAGTCCCTGTCCGAGCGAACCTCCGGAGTACTCAATCCCGGGTACAATCCGCTCCGTGTGTGCCTGCAGGACGGCGCCGAACTTGCCGTAGGACCGGTATTCTTTCTTATCGAAATAGCCGGCCTCACCCAGTGCCGCGTATACCGTCTCGCAGCAGTGTGCCTTGGAGACGATGAGACGGTCCCGCTCTTCCCATTTCGGATTTCCGGGGTCGTGTTTCAGGTGGTGGAACATAAGCGCGGTGATAATGTCCGCCTGTGAAAACGAGCCACCCAACCAGCCGGCCCCCCCGGCCTTTATCATTTCAATAGTATCCCGCCGCAGAGTTTTCGCTTTGGACTTCAGCGCCGCAATTAACTTTTCGTCGTAAGCCATAACTGCCCCCTATCGTCGTTGTTGCCGATACATCTTAAGTATAATCTGTTATTTGAGTGTAATCTTCTCTACGCCAGGCTACAGCCCCAGTTTAGCCGCCACCTCGCGCATACCCGAAATAACGTCGGTTACCAGGTCGCGTAATTCCACGCCCAGCATGGCGGCCCCCTTTTCAATTAGGGAACGGTCCACGCCGGCGGCGAAAGCCCGGTCTTTCCATTTTTTCATCACCGACTTTGCTTCCAGGTCAGCCAGGCTCCTTGAAGGGCGCACCAGCGCCACCGCGGTAATAAAACCGGTCAGTTCGTCGATGGTGTACAGCGTCTTTTCCAGGCTGGTCTGCGGTTCGACGTCGGTGCAGATGCCCCAGCCGTGGGAGATGGCCGCCCGGATATATTCTTCGGGCCAGTCCCGTTCCTCCAGCAGTTGGCGTATCTTGTGGCAGTGCTCCTGCGGAAAACGCTCGTAGTCGAGGTCATGCACCAGCCCGATAATTCGCCATTTCGTCTCGTCTTCTCCCGCCTTTCGGGCCAGGTAAGCCATTACTCCTTCCACGGCATAGGCGTGTTTCTGGAGGCTTTCCGTCTGGTTAAACTCTTTGAAAATCGCCTGGGCTTCATCATAGGTCGGGATATGTTCCGGCATTTGCTTACCTCCTGAGGAAATATTAACTGCCCCGGCCGCGGCCGGTGACCGGAATTACCGCTCTTGCCATAAAATGACCTCCAAAATCGCGGGAGATAAAATAGACGTGCGTCAATGTATCATAGAGGAAAGAGGTGCCAATAATCAATCGGCAGACCGGAAGGTTCGGTTTGCCTTTGGTTGGTGATGTCATTGCGAGCCGAAGGTGAAGCAATCTACATAAATAATGCAGTTGTTAGAGATTGCTTCGTCGCTAGACTCCTCGCAATGACAAATGGAATCAGCTAAAACCGAATAGTAACCACTGGTTGGCGGCGAAGAAAAGGCCAGGCCGGGCGGGTGCCATGCCTGCTTCCAGTCTTATCTCCCCCGAGGTAAGTATGTTATAATAAGCCGCACAGATAAATTTTTTCGTAAGTTAAACGCCGGTTTCAGACCAAAAATATAGCGGGAGTTGACTTTAAACGATGAGTAAAGCGCCGGACAGAAATCCGTTAAAAATCACCGACGTTACTTTGCGTGACGGGCACCAGTCCAACCTGGCCACTCGGATGCGGACCGAGGACATGGTGAACATTGCCGGGGAGATGGATAAAGCCGGGTTTTATTCGATGGAGGTGTGGGGCGGGGCTACTTTCGACGTGGCCACCCGGTTTCTGAATGAAGACCCCTGGGAAAGGCCGCGTGTCCTGAAAAAACTGATGCCGGACACGCCTCTGCAAATGCTGCTCCGCGGGCAGAACCTGGTCGGCTACCGCCATTACGCGGATGAGGTGGTGACCGCCTTTGTCCGTCACTCGGCGGAGGTGGGCATTGATATTTTCCGGATATTTGACGCCCTGAATGATGAGCGCAACCTGGAAACCTCGCATAGAGTGGTTAAAGAATGCGGCAAGCATTCTCAGCTTACCATCTGTTACTCCCTCACCGAGCACAAAATGGGTGGAGAGGTATTTAACCTGGATTACTACCTGAAAAAAGCCCGTATCCTGGAGGACATGGGAGCGGACAGTATCTGCATCAAGGATATGGCCGGGCTGATTTCTCCGGATGACGCTTATACCCTGGTCAGCGCCCTTAAAAAAGAAGTCAAGATACCGATACAGTTGCATACCCACTTCACCAGCGGCATGGGGGCGATGTCATACCTCAAGGCGGCGGAAGCGGGCGTGGACATTGTTGATACCGCCCTGGCCCCCTTTGCCCTGCGGTCTTCAGAACCGGCCGTGGAGCCGCTTCTGGCCACACTGCGCGGGACTCCCCGCGATCCCGGCCTGGACCTGAACCAAATGCTCAAACTGGGGGAATACTTCGAGTCGATTGCCCCGAAATACCGGAGCTTCCTGAACCTGACCAAGATGTCGGTTATCGACACCGGTGTTCTGGTGCACCAGATACCGGGCGGCATGATATCCAACTTTGTCTCCCAGCTGCAGCAGTCAAACGCC
>JACZSH010000038.1 GCA_022574315.1 Chloroflexota bacterium
GGCGGCGCGCCCATGCTGATATGGGCATTGCGGGCGAAAGGACTGATCACGGCAATATTCAATCCCTCCGTGTAACTGGAAATGGGATAAGTCGATTTTAGCATTTCGGCCGTCATCTTCCGGACAAACTGCCAGGGGCGGCAAATTGAAGCCAGGGTCACCGTGAGGTAGAGCAACGGCCTGGGATTGGCTTTAAAAAACAGCAGGCGAAAAGCTCTTCTAACCAGCCGGTAAAATGATTGTCCCAGGGATGGAATTTTCTTGACGGCAAAATAATCAGATGTTATGCCGTCATTTATCTGCAGGCACGGGATACCGGAATAATTGGCGGCGTAGATAAGGGCATTAGGCGTAAAACCACTCCAATCAGTAACAATAATATCGGGATTTTCTTGGCTGATAATATTCAGCAGGCTGTACGTCCGGTAGTCGTTAATCGGCCGGTAACTGAATCCTTTTTCCTGGAGCAGCGCCTCCAATGGTTCCCGGCTTTTGTCCAGGGCACGTCCCCTGTCCAGGGCAATGGCAGTTATTTCGTGTTTCATTGCCTCCAGCTCGGGCTTTATTAGACCAAATTGAGTTATCTCCCGGCTGTTAGTGGGTACAAAAAGGATTTTAGCCATCCGGTTTCACCCTTTTAAGACACTGGTTTTATTTTTGTTGATTATCACTTCTTCATACATGACTATCGCCTTCCGGGCAATTCTTTTCCAGTCATATTCCCGGACGATTTCTCTTGATTTAACGCTCATTCTCCCGGTCATACCATTTTGATGCATTCTCAAAACAGCATCAGCTATCATCTGAGGGTTCTTTGGTGGCACAATAAACCCATTTTCATCGGGTTTTACGAGCCATGGTTGGCCGGTACTTACTATTGGCAGCCCACATACCATGGCTTCCTGTATCCCCATGATAAAATCCGTCTGGAGACCCGGAGAGATGTAAATATCGGACAAAGCGTAATAATTATATAGGGCACTCTCGGATATATTCTTTCTAAAGATGACATTATCCGTCAATCCATATCCGGCCACTTGCTGCCGTATTCTTGCTTCCTCGCTGCCTGAGCCAATCAATATTAATGTAACCTTTTCCAGTCTCTGCTTAACCAGGCTTAAGGCATCTATCAGATAATTGACCCCTTTTATCGGCTCCAACCGGTTAACCGATATCAATACCAGGTCATTATCAAGACCTAAATCAGTCCGGGTCATTGTTTGGTTCTTTAGTTCAACTCCGATGAGAGAAATATCAACCCCGGGCGGTATAGGGTAAATCTTCTGCTTATCCAGCTCAAATAACGCCGCGATTTCTTCGGTCTGGAAATCACCTTCTGAAGTTATGGCATCAGCTTCATGGAGAAGATACCTTATCAAGGGCCTCCTTAAAAAATACTTTCCCGGTCCCATTAGCAGCATTCTGTCTTTGCTTTTCAGCTCTCCCGGCGCACAACCCTGATATAACAAGAAAGGTGAGAATACGATGGGAACTCTTTTATTAAAGCGAGCATAGTAATAGTGTGTTATGTCATAGCTATGTAAAACATCAAATTCTTTCTTCTTCAAATACCCTGCTACATTTAGAGCAAATAAATGGTGCCATAACAGCGATGATAGATATCTTTTTCCTTTCATGGGAGGACCGATAAAAGTGTATCGGATACCTTCAACTACTTCAGACTTATGACCGCCAATGGAAGAGAGAACGATTTCAACATCTACTCCTTCCTCGACCAGATATTTACCCAGGTAGAAAAAATACTTTTCGATACCGCCGTAGGGGTGAAACGGGTACGCCGCACTAATGGAGATGATTACTCTCATTTTCGTCTTCATATCGCCCTGGCTACAGTGACACTATTCCACGTATTTTCATCAACCTTCCCACTCTGATCGAGAAAAGGGCACATTTGCCGTACCTCGAAGCCCGTTTCGGTCAAATAGTGAGTTATCTCTAAAGGGAAAAAATACCTGACGAGATGGTCCTCCTCGAATTCGTGTTCTATTCGGTCGCCCTGGATTACCAGTGTGTGATAATGTATCAGGCAGCGGTTGGTAATAATATCCATTTCCGGCTGAGCGATTCTGATTATCTTCCGGCCTGCGTCCCTAATAACCTTCACCCTTACCGAGGGCTTGGTCTTCAGCACCGCCGGTCCGTTCCAGGCATCAAAAATAAACAGTGCCCCTTTGTTGAGGTGTTGCCTGATATTTCTCAAGGACTGGAGTAAATCATCGGTCTCCGTAATGTAACCCAACACGGCAAACATACAGAGGCAGGCGTCAAATTTACGGTTCAGGTCGAACCGGCGCAGGTCCCTCACCTCGAAATTCAGGTCCAGATTAGCCTCAAGGGCGTTTATTTTCGCCCTCCTGATCATGCCTTCCGAACTATCAATACCGCTAACCTGATAACCTCTTTTTGCCAGCGGTACGGCGTGACCTCCGGTACCGCAACCACCGTCAAGAATAGTCCTTATCTTCTTTGAGGCGTGACTCCGGAACATCACCTCGATAAAGTCACATTCCGCTTCGTAATCTTTATCCCGGTAGATTAAATCGTATATCTCGGCCAGTTCGCCCTGAAAAGACATTACCGGACTCCCTTTTGGATGAGCTTTATCCGGTCAACAATAAATGCCAGTTCATCCTCTTCGAGCGAAGGACTGCTGGGTATATAAAATCCATTTTCTGCCACGTAATTAGCTTTCGGACATTCATCATCCTTAACCCACCCTTTGCTGATAAAGATTTGTTGCTGATTGTACGGCACAAAGGACTCCCGTGTCTCGATTCCGTAATCTTTCAATTTCTTCATCACCACGTCTCTCGGGAATCCAAAGTCCCGGTGCAGAACAACGTGATACATCCAGTAAACGTTCCGCCCGTAATCCTTTTCAACGGGGAGCTGCAAACCAGGCACATCTCTCAGGTTCTCGTTATAGTATTGAGCAACCTTCCGCTTTCTCTCAATTATCTCGTCGATTTTCCCGAGCTGTGCGTAACCAACGGCCGCCTGCAGGTTGGTCAGTCGGTAATTATAACCGATATCTTCATGCATAAACTTGTTGTCGGTTCCAAAAGCCAGGCTTCTGAGCGAACGCGCTTTGTTCGCCAATGCCACGTTATCGGTGGTTATCATGCCGCCTTCACCGGTCGTGATTATTTTATTGGCGTAGAAACTGAAGCAGCCGATATCTCCCAGGGAACCTACTTTTTGTCCTTTATACAACGCGCCGTGGGCTTCGGCGCAATCTTCGATAACATATAGATTATGCTTTTTAGCAATCTCCAGTACCGGGTCCATATCGACGGGATGTCCATAAATATGAACCACCATTATGGCCCTGGTCTTCGGAACTATTTTTTGTTCAATCAGGGATGGATTAATATTCCAGGTATCCGGCTCTATATCAACTGGAACCGGCCGGGCGCCCTGGTATAAGACGGCAAAAAAACTGGCCATGTTGGTAAAAGATGAGACCAGGACTTCATCACCCGGACCGATACCCAGTGACGCCACGGCGAGATGGAGGGCAGTAGTGCCACTGCTGGTGGCCACACCGCAGGAACAGTCAGAGTAAGCGGCAAAACCGGCTTCAAATTTATCGATATATTCCCCGTAAAGACCGGAGATTGCCCGCTTGGACAGCGCCGACAGAACGTACTCAACTTCTTCTGTCCCGAGAAACGGTTCAGCTACCGGAATATATCTAACATTCATTTTTCGTCCGCGGTCTCCTGAAATGCCGTCACCCATGAAATTAATCCGAGGCCGGACTCAAAGTTAAACTCTTCTCCAGCCGAAAAGTATCTTTCTCATAATTATTCCCGCCCCTCGGCCCCCGGGTCAAAATGAGAAGTTCGGAGTCTTCAATAGCCACCAGAGTGTGTTTTTCCATTGGTGGAGAAAAAACCAGGTCTCCGGTTCTCAGCAGTGTCGTCCTGACTTCTTCGCCCGGCATCTGGGTTAATATTTGCAAACTACCCTTGAGGACAAAGGTATACTGTACTGATTCCTTATGGTAATGGTTCCCTCGAATGGCTCCCTTTTTAGAAGTTATGATAGTAACGTACTCGATGACTTCGCCTTCAAGGATATCTATTATATTGCCTCTTTCGTCTTCAAAGACACTCTTCTTACTGACTACTTTCATAACGTCCTCATTATCTCTCAAACAACTATACGCGGCTTTGGAACCGGAACGATAAATTTACCGCCGGCTTTTCGATAATCATCAAGGTTTCTCATTATTTCATCGGCAAAGTTCCAGGCCAGTAAAAGGGCAAAATCCGGCATTTGCCTCATTAATTCGTCATCCGGTAAAACCGGTATATGTGTTCCCGGGGTATATTTTCCTATTTTCTGGGGCGCTTTTTCAGTTATGAAATCCAGGATATCGGTGCCGATTCCACAATAATTTAACAGCGTCATTCCTTTTGCCGGCGCACTCACTCCGGCAATACGTTTGCCCTCACGCTTCAACGTCCTGAGCATCCAGGTAAGCTCTTCGCGGCTATTCCGCACTGACTCGGAGAAATAATTGAGGTTTTTCATTTCATACACTTGCTTCTCATTTTCCATCTCGGAGAAGCGCACCACGTTCTCAGAAACCGGATAATCATCCCTCCTGGTCACAAAATAGCGCAGAGAACCGCCATGAATACTAACCGTTTTCACATCAAAGATTTCCATCCCGAACTGTTGAAAAAGTCGGTTCATGGGCCGAACAGAAAGATAGGAAAGGTGTTCGTGATATATCGTGTCATATTCCAGATTATCCAGTAAATTTACCAGGTACGGCGCTTCAAAAATAAATATCCCTTTCTTGTCCAGTAATGTGTCTAATGCCCTGACCATAGCATGGTGGTTGTCGATGTGGGCGACAACATTCGTTCCCGTCACAAGTTTAGCTTTTCCTTTCGTGGCTACAATTCTGGAAGCGGATACTTCATCAAAGAATTCATTTATGGTTTCAATTCCATTGTCGCGAGCCATTTGACATATGTTCCCTGCCGGCTCAATACCGAGTACATTATTGATGCCCTGATTGATAAATCCCTGCAGCAATACACCAACATTACTGCCAATATCAATTACCAGGTCACTCGGTTTGAGCTTGAAATTACGGCAGGCTTCTTCGGCCAGGGAATGAAAGTGCTCTTTACCTGTTTCCGTGGTCGACGAGACATACGGGTAATTACGCTGGAATAGTATCTCGGGGGGCACTACGTAGTCAAGCTGAACCAGGCCACAGTCGGAACATAGTAATACCTGCAAAGGATAGTATGTTTCCGGCTCATGTAATTGTGTTGATGACAAGAAATTATCAGCTAAAGGAGTAAATCCCAAATCCAAAAATTGTTTCAGGCTAAGACCATGGCAACATCGGCACTCCTGTAGCATGTGATATCCTACCTGTCGAGTTTCAGCATCCGTGATAGTATCTTATTCTCGTTTGGATAATTCGGCGCGTCCCAGGGGAATCTCTCGCCCTTTGACCACCTTTGCCAGCGGCTCAAGTCTTCTTTCACCATTATCTCCACCAGTTCATTAAACTTGACTTTAGGCTCCCAGCCCAGTTCTCGTTTTGCCTTGGCGTAGTCTCCTTGCAGGAAATTCACGTCCAGCGGACGGAGAAATCTTTCTTCGACGGTAACATATTTTTCCCAGTCCAGGCCGGCCACGGCGAAAGCCTTTTCCACTAACTCTTTAACGGTGTGCGATTCGTTGGTTGCGATTACATAGTCGTCCGGTTTCTCTTGCTGGAGGATAAGCCACATGGATTCGACGTACTCCGGGGCGTATCCCCAGTCCCGTTTCGACTCTATATTGCCCAGAGCCAGTTTCTTTTCCAGTCCCAGGGCAATCTTGGCCGCCGCGTTTGATATTTTCCGGGTGACAAACTCCATGCCCCGCAACGGTGATTCATGGTTAAACAATATGCCGTTACAGGCAAATATGCCGTAGCCTTCCCGGTAAATCCGGGTTATCCAGTAACCGTAAAGCTTGGCACTGGCATAGGGGCTGGAGGGCCGAAACGGCGTCTGTTCAGAGAGAGACTCAGTATTACCCTGTCCGTACAGCTCGCTGGTGGACGCTTGGTAAAATTTTATCCCGGGATTTATCTCCCGGATGGCTTCCATCACCCGGGTTACACCCAACCCGGTTATCTCCCCGGCGCCAACCGGCTGTTCAAAGGAGGTGCCGACAAAGCTCTGCGCCGCCAGGTGATACACTTCATCCGGTTGTGATATCTTAAGAGCGCTAATAATCGATGAGGCATCCAGCAGGTCAGCCGGAATCAGATGAATCCGGTCGAAAATATCTAGGTATTGTAACCGCCAGAAATTCGGCGTGGACAACCGCCGGAAGGTACCATAGACTTGGTAGTCTTTTTCCAGAAGAAACTTCGCCAGGTACGCTCCATCTTGACCGGTAATGCCGGTAATCAGAGCCGATTTTCCCATACCCGATTCCTTTCCGTTACCTCATATTCTGCACAGTTGCGCCGGGAGTGTCAAGCAAGGCTTTACGTCAGGTAGTACCTGAATAGCAAGTCCTATTATAATACTCGGTGCGCACTTTTGTCAATATGGTGTGCCAGCTGGCATATTTGTTGCTCAGGAAATCTGGTGCCGGACTTTGAATACAGCCGCTCGATGACGGAAATGTTGGAGCCTATAATACGTCCACCAGCCAAAAAAAGTTAAATGTGTTGGGACGGCAATGAGCTATCTGGCACATTCACGCTTGACTGAACATTCGTTTTGTGTTAATAATTGGCAATCGGAAGAAAGACCTGGCTAAGGAAATCTATACGGTGCAAAACAAGACTACCTCCCCACTCGGTAACGTTCTATTTTCAGTTGCGGTCCCTTTGGTTGCCTTACAGAATATTGATGCTTATATCGACGCCGGAACGGGTAGTTTAATTATTCAGGTTCTCATTGCCAGCACCGTGGCCGGACTTTTCTTTGTCAGGGCATTTTGGAGGCGGATTAAAGTAACCCTCCAGCGCTGGTTTGCTGTCTTCGGAAAAAGCAAGTGACTGATCCGGGTATCTCATATCGTTTTTCAGAGTAAAATTGGATCTTTCTTTTCTGTAAAGGGGGATATGATTTTTCCGGGAATCTCGTTGTTCTTGAAAGAAATAGCCAGCGGATACCGTTTTCTCTATCGGACTCGGAAAGCAGAAAAAGCGATTATTTTCTACGCCGAGCATGCCGGTTATTATCCTTACCTGGAAGGCCTTATCACCGAATTGACCGGCCGGCACGGTCAGACCTTATGCTACGTTACTTCTGATCCGGATGACCCAGTATTTCAAAAATCAATACCCGGGATAAAACCCTTTTACTTTAATAAACTTCTTCCTTTTCTCATGGCCTTCCTGAGTTGCCGGTTATTCGTCATGACTTTGACTGACCTGAATCAATTTCATCTCAGGCGCTCGGTTAATAATGTGCATTACGTTTACGTGTTCCATGCCCTGTTGAGCACGCACATGGTGTATCGATACGGTGCTTTTGACCATTATGATTCTATTCTATGTTGCGGCCCCCACCATGTTACCGAGATTCGAAAACATGAAAGGGCTAGTAAACTGGAACCCAAAATACTTGTCGAGGCGGGATACTACCGATTGGAACGGATTTACCAGGCATACCGGAATTATTCACCGGCCAGGTCATCTCAGGGTACCGGTAAAACGGTTCTCATTGCCCCATCCTGGGGAGTGGCTAATACTCTCGAAACTTATGGCGAACTCCTGACCGAGGTTCTGCTGGAAGCAGGTTATAACGTTATTGTCAGGCCTCACCCGGAGACGGTGCGGCGTTCACCTGACTTGATGACACTGTTTTCCTCCAGATTCGGTGGTAATCTGAAATTCACTTTAGAGACTTCGGTGATTACCGATGATTCATTGCTACGAGCGGATGTCCTGATATGCGACATATCGGGGATTGCTCTTGAGTATGCTTTTGGTACCGAGCGGCCAGTTTTGTTTTTGGATGTCCCCTTGAAGATTCATAATCCAAGATTCAGGGAATTGGAGATAGAGCCTTTGGAACTGACTCTCCGCTCAGAAATCGGTGTAGTTGTCTCTCTCGACAAAATAGAGGCCATTCCACGGGCTGTTGCCAGTTTGATGGAAAACCGTGCCTTATATCAAAGGCGAATAGCCGAATTAAGAAAACAGAATATATATGCTTTCGGGCATTCATCGGAAATCGGTGCCCAACATATTATCGACATGGCCGCCCGGCGAGGTACAAATTAAGAACTGCACTTAATGGCCGGATTAGAGAACGGCCGCTGGAAACCGCCCCCGGTCAAATTCGTGTGAGCAATTGTCTCAGCATTACCTCATCGATTATTACGGGGTTAGTACCCAGCCTTTCCGCGTTTACATTACTCATGATCAGTTCAATATCGGACTGATGACAGATACCCAGTGACTTGAAATCAGTCTCTAAGCCCACCGCCGCCATCAGCGCATACCATCTATGGGCGCAATCCTGAGCACGCCTGCAATCAAATAGCTGAAACAACTGGCGCATTACTTTTTGCAGATAGTCTTTTCCCCGGGAGTCAGCGGGGGCATTATAGTGAGTACGGGAGTTGATAATAAAAAATTTACCCAGCAACAAGGCCACCGCATGTCCGTGGGGGATATTAAAATAGGCAGTCAGGGGATAAGATATGGCATGAGGGGCCGTTGTCCGGGTGAGATTAATTGCCTTCCCGGCCAGGTGTGCGGCTGATATCATGGTCTTTCTCATTTCCGGGCACGGCGCATTTACCGCCTTTTCAATCACCGGTAAAATCAGGTTAATCGCTTGAGAGGCATATTGCTGACTTTTCCTGGTGGCACTGACGGCCCAGTAGGATTCCACTGCCTGGCTGAGGGCGTCAAAGCCGCTTACGGCGGTAAGTCCGGGGGGCAGGTTATAAGTTAATGAAGGCGCAATCAATGCGTAATCCGGCAAAATACGGGCATGGGAAAGGGAGTATTTGATATTGTCGACATAAACAACGGCAAACTGTGTCGATTCGCTGCCGGAACCAGCCGTAGTCGGGATAGCCACCAAGGGTAACCCCTTCACTTTTATCTTTGCTTTTCCGGTGGCGATATCTTCCGGTTCATGGCTGTCCGGGGCGATAATATTTATGAGCTTTGCCATATCTATGACACTGCCGCCGCCCACCGCAATTACAATATCGGCTTTCGCCTCTTTTAGTGCGGACACTCCTTTTCTCACGTCGTCGATCTTCGGGTTTTTAGAAAAATCGCAAAAACGGGTGACCGTCTTTCCTTCCAGGAAAGGGAAAAGAGCTTCCCTCGCGCCTGAAATGTCAAAGGATTTCCGGCCGGTTACCAGAAATATACGGGAGACCCCGTGGTGCTCCAATATTGAGTGGATTCTATTTAACCCACTGATACCGGGATATTTCGGACTCAACTAAGAAACTCCATAAATGACATCTTGTTTTCTATCGGGCTGACCGTCGGGCGTCCCAGATTTTTCCGGTAATGCTTGTTAACACGTATTTCCAGAAAAGAAGGTCCCTGGCTTTTATTCACCATACGGAGAGCCTGCATAACTTCTCCTTCGTTTTCGGCTCCCAGTATTGTCCGGTACCCAACCGCTCTGGCCACTTGTTTAAAATCGATGTCAAAGCCCGCCGTTGGCTGCCCTCCGACAGAGCCATGAGCGCCGTTATTAAGGACGATATGGATAAAATTAGCGCATTTTTGCTGTCCATTTATGGCCATTGACCCCATGTGCATAATGACGGCTCCGTCTCCATCCAGGCAGAATACTTTACGTTCCTGTTTTTGATGGGCAATCCCGAGCGTAATCTGTGAAGCGTGCCCCATGCCGCCTACGGTTAAAAAGTCCCGGTCGTGTCCCCGGTTTAATTTTTCCCGGTATTCAAAAACTTCCCGCGAACTCATACCGGTGGTGGAAACGACGATATCTTCATCACTCAATGAATTGATTACCAGCTTTATGGCATCCTCCCTGGTGAGCGGCAAATGCGATTTCCCCGCATCTTGCAGATTGTACGTGTCGAAATCCCCGGCGCGGACAATCAGAGCAAAAGGAGCGCTCTTTTCCCGGCAATAGCTTAACGCTTCCCGGAGCGTTTTTCGGGCAGTGGTAATGTCTCCGGTAATCAGTCGATAAGGAATTTCCATCGCTTCCAGCATGGCCAGCATTACCCGTCCCTGTTTCTTATGCTGCGGTTCGTCTTTGCAACCCGGCTCACCTCTCCAGCCTATCATCATCAACACCGGGATGGCATAGACCTCTTTGTCCGCCAATGACAACAGAGGATTGACGGCATTGCCCAAGCCTGAGTTCTGCATGTATACTAAGGCCGTCTTTTTGGTGGCTAAATGATATCCTATGGCCAGACCGATTGCGGCGCCCTCATTTGCACAAATTATATGATTGCCTTTTGGGGAATGGTCGATGATATAAGCGCAAAACGACTTGAGAATAGAATCCGGAACACCGGTAAAAAATTCTATTTCCTGCGCCACCAATAAATCGAAAAGCGTCCCTGGAGATAACATTTCATTTACCTCGTGCCCGGTATTAAGTCAAGGATTTCGCTAATCGGCATACAACCCTCGTCGCATTCATAACAACGGCCGTTACTTAAAATTGTCTCCGCTACTTTTAACATTGCCGGGTAAGCGGAGCGTAAAAGATGATTGGCATAAATAACAACATTTATCCCGGCATTAATAAGTTCATTCTCGAATATCATGTTGTAAGTGGTAGGAACCGCCACCAGGGTCACTTGTCTATCAAGACTGCGGTAACGCCGGCAGTATTCCAGTATCTCGTCCGGTTCTTGCTTTCTACTGTGAATCATAATGCCATCGGCGCCAGCGTCAATATAGGCTTTTGTCCTCATCAGGGCATCTTCCATACCTTTTCTCAGAATCAAACTTTCTATTCTTGCCAGAATCATGAAATCATCGGTGATTTGAGACTGTTTGCCGATGCGGATTTTGTGGGCGAAGTTTTCAACCGTGTCTTGCTGCTGGACAATTTCCTCCTCCAGCAAAGAATTTTTTTTCAGGCCAATTTTATCTTCAATAATCACTGCCGAAACCCCCAGTCGCTCCAGGGACTTTACCGTAAAAACAAAATGTTCGGGTTTACCTCCCGTATTAGCATCAAAAATCAGCGGTTTGGTCGTGACTTCAAAAATATCGTTAACCGTCTGCATTCTTGAAGTCATATCTACGGCTTCAATAGCTGGCTTTCACTTGGCTGTTGAG
>JACZSH010000039.1 GCA_022574315.1 Chloroflexota bacterium
AGTATAACCCCATCCCCCTGTATCCCCCTTCCCTTTGATAAGGGGAAGGGGGAGGGTTGTGTAAGAGAGGCGAGGCCTCTCTTACACAACCCTCCTGGCCTTAAGCTAACAATGTGGTGGTGTTTAAGAAGGTCTAACGCGCCTCTTGTAGGCTATTTCCCTTCTCCCTACTAAAGAGGGGCCGCGCCCCCCCCTTTTGAAGGAGAGGGAGACAACCACGGTGAGGTCACCCTATATCCTGAGAGGAGAAGTCGAAGGACTCAACTTAACCAATAACCCCGAAAACATTGAGCCGGCCTGAGCATTGGTGTAGAATGAGCCAGTGATGAGCGCCATCAGGGAAAACGTCAGCCGGATACTGGCGGAGCTGCCGGAAGGGGTGGCGCTGCTGGCCGCCGCCAAGACCCGTACCCCGGAGGAAATCGGGGAGGCGATTGAGGCGGGGGTGGCCATAATCGGGGAGAACTACGTCCAGGAAGCGGAAAGGGCTATTGCCGCTATCGGCCGCCGGGCGCAGTGGCACTTCATCGGCCATCTGCAGAAGAACAAGGTGAAAAAGCAGTGACCCTGTTCGACATGATAGAGACGGTGGATTCGGCGGCAACGGCCCGGGAGATTGACAAAAGGTGCGCCCAGGCCGGCCGGGTAATGCCGGTGCTCATCGAGGTGAACAGCGGCCGGGAAGCGCAGAAAGCGGGGGTATTCCCGGAAGATGCCGAGTCCCTGCTGAGAGAGATTTCCACCCTGCCCAATGTCAGGGTAAAGGGGCTGATGACCATGGGCCCCCTGGCCGGAGACCCGGAAGATTCACGACCTTACTTCACAGCGACGAAAAAACTGTTTGCGCAGATGAAAAAGCTTGACCTGCCCAACGTGGAGATGAGATACCTCTCCATGGGGATGACCAACTCGTACCACATCGCCCTCGAGGAAGGCGCCAACCTGGTCAGAATGGGCACCCGGATATTCGGCGAGAGAGATTACCCGCGGTAGCTTCCATCGGCAACGTCTATCCTGATTGACTTGTATTTTTCGTCGCCTCGTGTTATAATTTTTTATCAACTAAATGTGAAATCAACTAAAGTGGGTTTAAAACCCACTTTTTTAATTGTGGAAACGGGAGAGTATTAATCTAAAATGAAAAGTGATTTTATTCTCGCCATAACGCAACTATCGGCAGAAAAGAACCTGCCCAAAGAAGTGGTGCTGACTGCGGTGGAATCGGCGCTCGTCTCCGCTTACCGGAAAGAAGAAGACTTTACGCCCAACCAGAACATATCGGTGAAAATTAATCCCGCTACGGGACGGGTAGAGGTGTGGGCGGAGAAGACGGTGACCGAGAAACCGACGGACAGTCGCTGTGAAATCTCGCTGGAAGAGGCTCGCAAGACGGATAAAAATATCCAGATTGACGATACCATAATCGTGGAGGTTACCCCGCGCAATGCCGGGCGCATTGCCGCCCAGACGGCCAAGCAAGTCATCCTGCAGCGTCTTCACGAGGCCGAGCACAGCGCCATCTTCGAGGAATATACCGATAAAGAAGAGGACGTCATCACCGGGATGGTGCAGCGCATCGAGCCGGGACAGATTTTCGTCGACCTGGGGCGGACAGAGGCGATACTGCCGGCGGCGGAGCAGGTGCGCACGGAAAGATACCGCGTGGGACAGCGGATTAAAGTTTACATCCTGCAGGTGGTGAGGACTCCGAAGGGGCCGAGGGTGATTGTTTCCCGCTCGCACCCCAGTTTACTGCGTCGGCTCTTCGAAATGGAAGTCCCCGAGGTCTTCAACGGGACGGTAGAAATCAAGTCGATTGCCCGCGAGGCCGGCTTCCGGAGCAAAGTAGCCGTGGCGGCGCGCCAGAACGGCATTGACCCGGTGGGCTGCTGCGTGGGACTGCGCGGCATCAGGATACAGAATATCGTTAACGAGCTAAACGGAGAAAAGATAGACGTCATCCAGTGGAACCCGGACTCTGCCGTTTTTATCACCAATGCGCTGAGTCCGGCCCAGATATTACGCGTTAAGCTGAACGAAGCGGATGGCATCGCCACGGTGATTGTCCCGGACAGGCAGCTTTCACTGGCCATTGGCAAAGAAGGACAGAACGCCCGGCTGGCCGCCAAGCTCACCGGGTGGCGTATAGATATCAAGAGCGCCACGGTGGCGGAAGCGGAGAAGGAACCCGAAGCCGAACCCGCCGCGGCGCCGGAAGAAAAGGCAGAAGCGGCCGTGGCTGGAACCGCCGAAGAGGCAGCCCCTGAACCGGAAGAAGCTACCCCGGTGCCGGCAGCACCGGAAGCAGAGCCGGAGCCGGTGATGATGGAGGAGATACTGACCGAAGCCACCGGACCGGCCAAACCGGCACCGGTGGTGGAAGAATTCATCCCGCAACCCGTTTTCTTCGAAGCGCCGGTTGTCCCGGAAAAAGCCCAAATCCGGTTTGCCGAAGATACCGGACTCTCCCGGCCGGTCAAGTCCACCGCCAAGACAAAGAAGAAAAAGAAGGGCGGTCCCGGTAAGGAAAGCGGAGAAGACGCCACCCGAAGCAGGAGTAAACGCCGCGGGATAGAAGTAGTCGACCAAGATGACGAATTTAGCGAAGAAGCAACCGACTCAGGTTAAACATGTCGCCCAGCGTACCTGTGTGGTCTGCCGGCAAGTGAAAGAAAAGCGGGCGCTAATCCGCCTGGTGCGTACCCCGGAGAGCAATGTTGAAATTGACATCGCCGGCAAAAAGAAAGGGCGCGGCGCCTATCTCTGCCGGGATTGGGCCTGCTGGGAGAGCGGGTTAAAGGGTAAGCAACTGGAACATGCTTTACGAAAACATATCGCCACGGAGAACCGGGAACAGCTGGTGACCTGTGCCCGAAACCTGTTAAAAGGAGTTAGCCAGTGACAAAGATAAGCGAATCAGACAACGTAGTGGAGTCCGAAGTCAAAGAGAAGGATGACCAACCTTCCGAGACAAAGGCGCGGCAGATTGAACTGCCCGAATCCATAAGCGTAAGGCAGCTGTCAGAGCTCCTGGAAACAAGTGCAATCGAAATCATCAAGCAGCTGATGAGAAACGGCATCATGGCCAACATCAACCAGGTCATTAGCTATGATGCGGCGGCGGCAATTGCGGCCGGTTACGATTACGAAGTACGCCTGATGTCCCGCGCGGCGCGGAAAGCGGCGATAGCCAGGGCCAGAAAGAAGGCGGCACCGGGCGAGGACGGGGGCAACCTGCAGCCGCGCCCACCGGTGGTAACCGTGATGGGACACGTCGACCACGGCAAGACCAGGCTGCTCGATGCCATCCGCAAGACCAATATCATGGACACGGAAGCCGGCCAGATAACACAGCATATCGGCGCCTACCAGACCGAGGTCAACGGCCAGAAAATCACCTTCCTGGATACGCCCGGCCACGAGGCTTTTACCGCCATGCGTGCTCACGGGGCCCAGATTACCGATATTACTATCCTGGTGGTGGCGGCGGATGACGGAATCATGCCGCAGACGCTGGAAGCCATCGCTCATGCCCGGGCAGCCGACGTACCAATCGTCGTCGCCATCAATAAGATTGATAAACCGAATGCCAACCCGGACAACGTCAAGCAGCAGCTGGCGGATGCCGGCCTGGTTATCGAGGAATGGGGAGGCGATATCGTCTGCGTGCTGATTTCGGCCAAAGAAGGAACGGGTGTCACCGATTTGCTGGAAAACCTGCTGGTGGTGGCCGAAGTGGAAGACCTGAAAGCCAACCCGGCCCAACCGGCTACGGGCGTGGTCATCGAAGCCGAAATGGACAAAACAAAAGGCGCGCTGGCGACGATACTGATCCAAAACGGGACCTTGAAACCGGGAGATACCATGGTGGTAGGCACCACGTGGGGGCGGGTAAAAGCAATGTATAACGATACCGGCAAGCAGATAAAACGGGCCGGGCCAGCCTCCCCGGTGGTAGTCCTTGGCCTGAGCAGCGTCCCCGAGGCCGGCGAGATATTGAACACGGTGGCCGACGAGCGACGCGCCCAGGCTCTGCTTCAGAAACACCAGGCCGAACGACAGGCGGCTCCATTGGGCACCGTTAGCCTGACCAACCTGTATGACCAGATTAGCGCCGGTCGGGTAAAAGAGCTCAATGTTATTATCAAGACCGATGTCCAGGGCAGTATCGAACCGATACGAAGCTCGCTGGAGCAGCTTGGGTCGGAAGAAGTACAGGTCAGGATTATCCACAGCGGCACCGGTAATGTCACCGAGAGCGATGTCATGCTGGCGATTGCTTCCAAGGGGCTCATCGTCGGTTTTGGCGTCAACTCCGAGGAGGGAGCCAAGAAGCTGGCCAGCACGGAAAATGTGGACATCCGTAATTATACCGTGATTTACAACCTGGCTGACGATGTTGCCAAGGCTCTGAAGGGTATGCTGGAGCCGACCTTTGTCGAAGTCATCGAAGGGCGAGCCGAAGTACGGGCCGTATTCTCGGCCGGCAAGGGGAAAAGCGTGGCCGGTGTTTATGTCACCGAGGGCAAAGCCAGCCGTAACGCCTCGGTCAGGATACGCCGGGGGCAGGAAGTGATTGGCGAATCCACGGTAAACAGCCTGAAACGCTTCAAGGACAACGTCAAAGAAGTAGCCACCGGCTACGAGTGCGGTCTAGGCATCTCCGATTTTAACGACTACCAGGTCGGCGATATACTGGAATTTTTCAGCCTTAAGGCTACCAGCCGCTAGACAGGAAACCCGATAATGTCCTATCGTATCGAGCGGATAAATAACCTTATCCGCCAGGAAATCAGTGAGTTACTACAGCGCCAGGTAAAAGACCCGAGACTGGGCACTTTTATCGCGGTCACGGAAGTCTCTACGTCCCCCGACCTGAAATCTGCCAAGGTATTTGTCAGCCGCATCAGCAACCAGGAAGAAAAGGAAGAGACGATGCAAGCCCTCGAGGCGGCGGCCGGTTTCCTGCGCAAGTCATTGATGAAAAACCTGAGGCTGAGGCGTGTGCCCGATTTGCATTTCTACTGGGACGACTCTATCGAGCGGGCCGACCGTCTCTTCAGGCTACTCGACCAGGCGGGCGCCGAGGACGGCGGCACAACGGAGAAGAATTGATATCCGGCCATTGCTGCCGAACCCTGTCCCCAGGCGCGGAGTCAGCTACCGTGGACGGCATACTTAATATCAACAAGCCCCGCGGCGAGACGTCTTACCACGTCGTCGCCCGGGTAAAGCGACTCAGCGGAGTGCGGCGGGTGGGACACGCCGGCACCCTCGACCCGGAAGCCACCGGCGTGCTGCCGGTCTGCCTGGGCCGGGCAACGCGCATCACCGGCTTCTTAATGGACACCACCAAGACCTACCGCGCCGAGATAGAGTTGGGCACGGCCACGGACACCTATGACGCTACCGGTAAAGTGACGCGGCGCGGAGACCCTTCTGCGGTCAGCCGGGAACAGGTGGCGGCGGCGCTGGACAGATTCCGCGGTTTGACGCAGCAGACGCCGCCGATGTATAGCTCCGTCAAGCACCAGGGGCGCCGACTCTACGAGCTGGCCCGGGCGGGGATAGAGGTGCCGCGGAAAAGCCGGCCCATTGTTATCCATCACCTGGATATTACGCACTGGCAGCCGCCGGTGGTAACCATCGAAGTTGAATGCGGCAAGGGCACCTATATCCGTTCTCTGGCCCATGACCTCGGCGAGACGCTGGGCTGCGGTGCCCACCTGAAAAGTCTCATCCGCCTGCGCTGCGGTCCCTTTGATATCAGCGCCGCCGTTTCTGTGACCCAGCTCGAAGAGGCTTTCCACCACGGGTACTGGCAGCACTTTATCCATGCGGCGGATAGCGTGCTTTTACACTGGAAGGCGGTGGTGGTCAATGATGCCACCGCCCTGAATATACGGAACGGGGTACCGGTGTCACTGGTGGACGAAGGCAACAGCTTAAGTGCCGCCACCGAACTCTCGACGCCGGTCAGCCCTGACACGGGGACCCGCTGCCGCACCTATACCCTGGACGGACGCTTCCTGGGAGTGATGCGCTTCAACCCGGAGAAAGGACGATGGCAGCCGGAGAAAGTTTTCCAATAATCGACCGGACCAGCGGTCAAATCAGGCTACCCAAAATCCCTCGTAACATCGGTCACACCTTGACAGCCCGTTCATAAAAAGGTATAGTTCGTGAGGCATCTTTTGTCATTGACGAGCCGTCATTGACAAAAGGGATATCAGTCTGGCCAACAACTAACCTGGCAAAATAGAGGGGGTATTACGGCATGGGTAAGATTAACGTGGCGATAATCGGAGTGGGCAACTGCAGCTCGTCTCTGGTACAGGGTGTCCATTATTACCGGGACGCCAAGGAAAACGAATTCGTTCCGGGGCTGATGCACGTCAACCTGGGCGGCTACCATATCAGCGATATCAATTTCGTGGCGGCATTCGATATCGACAAGAACAAGGTGGGCAAAGACCTTTCCGAGGCTGTTTTCGCCACCCCTAACAACACTTTCAAGTTCAGCGAGGTACCTCACAGCGGGGTGACCGTCCAGCGCGGGATGACTCACGACGGACTGGGTAAGTACCTTTCCCAGATAATTCAGAAAGCCCCCGGGCCAACCGCTGATATCGTTAAAATCCTCAAGGATACCAAAACGGACGTGGTTATTAACTACCTGCCGGTGGGCAGCGAAGAGGCGACCAAGTGGTACATAGAACAGGTGCTGGCGGCCGGCTGCGGGCTGGTCAACTGCATCCCCGTCTTCATCGCCCGCGAGAAGTACTGGCAGAAACGCTTTGCCGAAAAGAGCCTGCCGGTAATCGGTGACGATATCAAGTCGCAGGTCGGCGCCACCATCGTCCACCGCGTGCTGACACGGACTTTCCGGGACCGCGGCGTCAAGCTGGAGCGGACTTACCAGCTGAACTTCGGCGGGAATACCGATTTTTACAACATGCTGGAGAGGGACCGGCTCGAGTCCAAGAAGATATCCAAGACCAATGCAGTTACCTCACAGCTCGACTACAAAATGGATCCTAACGATATTTACATCGGTCCGAGCGACTATGTGCCCTGGCTGACCGACCGTAAATTCTGCTATATAAAAATGGAAGGGCGGACTTTCGGGGACGTACCGCTGAACCTGGAGCTGAAACTCGAGGTATGGGACAGCCCTAATTCGGCCGGCGTGGTCATTGACGCCATCAGGTGCTGCAAACTTGCTCTTGACCGTGGCGAGAGCGGAGAACTGGTCGCCCCGTCAGCGTACTTTATGAAGTCGCCGCCGATTCAATATACGGATGATCAGGCCCACAACATGGTAGAAGAATACATCAAGAAAGCGCCGTCGACCGGAAAGACAAAAACAGCCAGGTAATTCCGCAGGGAGGATTTCAGGCTACGATTCAATGAAGATAGCGTTAGTCTCCCCTTATGACTTTGCTTATCCCGGAGGCGTCTGCAATCACATCTCCTGCCTTGAACAACAGTTTACCCGACTTGGTCACGAAGTGAAGATTATTGCTCCCGCCTCTGAAGGTGTTCCCGCGCTGGGTGACCGGTTCATACCGATAGGTAAACCAAGGTCGGTACCGGTCAGCGGTACCATCGCCCGTATCACGCTGTCGCCGTGGTTATCTTCCCGGATAACTACCGTACTGGAGCGGGAGAGGTTCGATATCAGCCACCTGCACGAGCCATTGATGCCGATGCTCTGTACCACCGTCCTACGCCTTTCACGTACGCCGAATATCGGCACCTTTCACGCGTCTGGAGGTAAGCCCTGGTACAGCTTCGGCACCCCGCTAGGCAAGCTGCTCTTGAAAAACTGGTGGCGCCGGCTGGATGGTAAAATCGCCGTGGCCGAGCCGGCCCTGAACTATGTCAGCCGGCATTTTCCCGGGGAATACACCGTCATCCCCAACGGCGTGGATACCAAGCATTTTTCGCCCGACGTGACGCCAATCGAAGAGTTTATGGACGGCAAGTTTAATATCGTCTTCATCGGCCGCCTGGAAAAAAGGAAGGGGCTGGACTACCTGCTGGAAGCCTACCGGCAGATTAAACCGGAAATCCCTGATTCACGTCTTATTATTGTCGGGCCCGGTGTCAGGGAACGACGCCGGTACGAGAAAATAGTGGCGCGGAACGGACTGAGAGACGTCGTTTTCATCGGCTACGCCACTTACCGCGACCTGCCGAGGTATTACCAGACGGCGGACATTGTTTGCTGTCCGGCCACCGGCCGGGAAAGTTTCGGCATTGTTCTTCTGGAAGCGATGGCGGTAGGTAAACCAATCGTGGCCACGGACATCCAGGGATACAACGGCGTCCTGACCCACGGCAGGGAGGGACTGCTGGTGCCGCCCAGAAACGCGGAGAAGATAACCGAAGCTTTAACCACGCTGATAGCCGACAAGGCGCTCCGGCAGCAACTGGGCGCCAACGGACGGTTAAAGGCAATAAAATATGACTGGGAGCGCATTGCTCAGCGGGTACTGGACTTTTACCAGACCGTGCTTGACGGGCCACTGCGGAATGGTAAGTCCTAAACGAAGAAAGCTATATTAGCTAAAAGCATGAATTATGGAAGGCAGTTCAATTAATATGGCACCGGGAAAACAAGCGCCGCCGATTTCCAGGCTGAATAAAGCCCGTAATACGGCCGCTTATCAGCTTACCCGTCCCGCCGTGTGGCTATTAGCCAGGACACCAGTCACGCCCAACGCCATCAGCTGGTTCGGCTTCGCCCTGTTCGCCATCGCCGCGACACTCGTTGTCACCGAGCACTTACTGGCGGCCGGCCTCATGGTACTTTTCGCCGGCCTGTTTGATATGCTGGATGGAGCGCTGGCCCGCCGCACCAACCGGGTCACCCGCTTTGGCGCCATCCTCGATTCGACGCTCGATCGTATCACCGAAGCGCTGCTGCTGCTGGGTATCCTGATATTATTCGCCCGGGAGCAGTCGATGGTCGGAATCGTGCTGACCGGAATTGCCCTGCCCGGTTCGCTGATGGTGAGTTATATCCGGGCCAGAGCCGAGGCGGCCGGTCTGGAATGCAAGGTGGGGCTGGGCACCCGGGGGGAAAGAGTTATTATCCTGGCGCTGGGCCTGTTGCTGAACCGGGTTAATTACGCCCTGATTGCCGCCCTGGGGATAATAACCTTGTTGAGCTTATTTACTATTGGCCAGCGAATGATTTTCGTCTGGCAACAGACAAAAAATGATTGATTCGCAAATTACGTTTCAGCTGACTTAAGGGAGGATTTAATGCCAGTTATCGCGGTTATCGGGGCGCAGTGGGGAGACGAAGGGAAAGGAAAAATAGTTGACCTGCTGGCAGAAGAAGCCAACGTGGTGGTACGTTTTTCCGGCGGCGACAACGCCGGCCATACCGTGGCCAACCAATTTGGCCTGTTCAAACTGCATCTGGTACCGGCCGGTATTTTCTCGACCCGTGCCACCGCCATCATCGGCAACGGGGTGGTGATGAACCCGGGGGTATTGATATCTGAGCTGGACGATCTTAACCAGAGAGGGGTAGATACTTCCCGTTTTTTCATCAGCGACCGGGCGCACCTGGTGATGCCTTACCACACCCTGCTCGACGGCCTGGAGGAAGAGTCCCGGGGAGGAAAGGCAATCGGCACGACACGCAAAGGCATCGGTCCGGCTTTTGCCGACAAGGCAGCCCGGATGGGTATCCGCGCCGGCGACCTGCTGGAAAAGGAAGTCTTCAAAGAGCGTCTGCACCACATTCTCAAACAAAAAAACGCCATTTTAACCCGGGTTTACGGTGTAGAGGCGCTACCAGAGGCAGAGATTTTCAACCAGTACTGCCAGTACGGAGAGCGGCTGGCGCCCTATATCCTGGAGACGACGTGGCTCATCTCGGAAGCCATTGCCCGCGGAGACATCGTCCTGCTGGAAGGAGCCCAGGGCACTTTCCTGGACCCTGATTTCGGCACCTACCCTTATACCACCTCCTCTTCCCCGCTGGCGGGGGGTGCCTGCCTGGGCGCCGGCATCGGCCCGACCCAGATTAACCAGGTGCTGGGAGTTTTCAAGGCTTATTGCACACGCGTTGGCAGCGGCCCGATGCCCACCGAACTGACCGACGAGACCGGCGATTTAATCCGGGAGCAAGCCCAGGAGTACGGCACTACCACCGGCCGGGCGCGGCGCTGCGGGTGGTTCGATGCCGTCGCCGCCCGGTTCAGCACCCGGATTAACGGCTACACCAAGCTCGCCATCACCCGGCTCGACGTCCTGGACAACATGCCCAACCTGAAGATATGCACCGGCTACGAACTGGACGGAAAAACAATCGATTATTTCCCGTCCAGCACCACGGCTCTGGAGCGGTGCCGCCCTATCTATGAAGAACTGCCCGGCTGGATGGCACCAACTACCGAAGCCCGGGAATTTGACCAGTTACCGTTACTTGCCCGCCAGTACGTTTCCAGGCTAGAAGAACTCGCCGGTTGCCCGGCCAGTATCATCTCGGTGGGCATGCGGCGTGAGGAAACCGTTTTCAAGACGCCACTCTGGGAGTAGTCACCGGCCAATCAGTTTTAAGGAGGATTGTTTACAAAATGGAAAGGGAAGAGCCTTACGCCACTGAAGAAGAATTCCAACAGAACGTTATCCGCTATCGCGATATCCCCAAAGTAGCACTGGTACCGGGGATAACGTCCCACATCCTGTCCACCGAACGGATGACGGCGATTTTCACCAATATGACACCCAATAGCTGCGTACCCCGGCACCAGCATGAGCACGAGCAAATTATGATAATTGTCGGCGGCGAGTGCGACCAGCTAATCAAGGGCAAGTGGCACCGACTCAAGGAAGGGGACGTGATCCTTTACGGGTCCTACGAGGAACATGGCACCTTCGCTTCCGCCCAGGGCTGCCAGACCACCGAGATTTTTGCCCCCAAGCGCCAGGAATACATGGACAAGCTTGAGGCGGTGAAGAAGAGCCTGGGTAAATAAGCGACCCGGACTGACTTTTTATATCGGCAGGTCTATCCGATAGCCTTTAAGCGTGTCCCGGATAATGGCGGCCGTTTTTTCGTCCGGTTCACACAGCGGCAGGCGCGGCTTGCCGACATTGAACCCCACCTGACCGAGCGCATACTTGAGCGGGATGGGATTGGCGACGATAAAGAGCGAGTTCACCAGAGGCAGCAGGTGACGG
>JACZSH010000040.1 GCA_022574315.1 Chloroflexota bacterium
GGCGTATCTGCTTGAGAAGTCCACCCGCCCGCCAAGGCGGAGATATTCCGGATGTACGTCGAGTATTGCTCACCCATCTCGGCCATCACGTCTGGGGCTACCTCGCCAGCCGGTTCTTCCAAGAACCTTACCTGCCCAGCCACGTGGGGCACCTGCTGGGTAATCTCAGCCGTCTCAAAGCGCCGCTCGCCCTTGGTCAGAATGTTCATCCGGCCGTCTTCCAATCGGTCGACCTGAACGACACGCGTCGAGGTGCCGATGCTGCAGGGCTCTGCGGGACCGCCCACCTCGGGGCCTTCATCCCAGTCCAGCCCCAGCCAGCGGAGGCTGTCCAGAATAGCCTCCACCGCCCCTTCAACCCGGCGGGCGACGTCAGTATCCTCAATGCGAACGATAAAGCGGCCGCCGTTATGCCGGGCAAAGAGCCAGGCAAAGAGGGCGGTGCGAATATTGCCCACGTGGGGGAAACCGGTGGGGCTGGGGGCAAAGCGGGTTCTAACCGGACTTGTCATGTAGAGCCTTTCCCGTGATTATTTTTCTCATTCCGCTTCACGGCTGGTCAATGTCTATTCTACCACCCTACCCACTAAGATTCTAGACACCGAAAGGCCATTTAATTAACTCCATCAATCCTTGGATTTCCTAGTAGGAGAACCCCATCCCCCTTTGTCCCCCTTCCCCTTGATAAGGGGAAGGGGGAAGGACTTTAGAAAGAGGGGCTGGCGCCCCTCTTAGACACCCCTTAGACTAACTCGGAAAAGAAAGGAGGGAAGTAAGAGAGGAATAAAGGTATGGGATTTAGAAAATACAGTTAACTAGGCAAGCGCTTCGAGTGCCTGCGCTAAATCCGGAGGCAACTCAGAGGTGAACTCGACGTATTTACCGGTGGAGGGCAACCGAAAGCCGAGGCGGCAGGCGTGCAGAAACTGGCGCGACAGGTGGGGGGATTTCACACCGTAGACGGCGTCTCCCATCACCGGGTAGCCGATAGCGGAGAGATGAACCCGTATCTGATGGGTGCGCCCCGTCTGCGGGACAACTTCGAGCAGGGTGCAGCTACCGATATATTTCATCACCCGGTACTCGGAACGCGCTTCCCGGCCCTCCGTAAGGACGGCCATGCGCTGCCGATTCCGCGGGTCGCGGCCCAGAGGCGCCTCGATGACACCACTTTCCGGGGTGAGCCGCCCTTTTACCAGCGCCTGATAGGCTTTATGGACGGTGCGGTTTTTAAACTGCGACATCAGGTCCGACCGGGCGCCCTCATTCCTGACAATCAGCATCAAACCCGAAGTATCCTTGTCCAGACGGTGCACGATGCCGGGTCGAAGCGAGTCACCAGTATCAGCCAGGTGGGGATAACGGTGCAAGAGGGCGTTAACCAGGGTGTGGTCAGGATGGCCCGGCGCCGGATGTACCGTCAGGCCGGCGGGTTTATCGATGACGAGGAGGTCATCATCCTCATAGATAATCCGCAGCGGGATATCTTCGGGGAGCAGTCGGACGGGTGGAACCGACGGGACCGTAATATTCACCGTATCGCCGATGTCCAGCTTCAAGCCTGCCCGGACGACGCGGGAATTGACCGTCACGTGACCTTCGCCGATGAGTTTCTGGGCAAATGTCCGTGAGATTTCCGGGCACTTCAAGGCAACAAAGCGGTCAAGTCTTAGCCCGGCATTATCAACAACAAAACTAAAGGTCCTGTCCATCCTGATATTTCTCAACCTGGGGAGAGCGCAGCAGGCAGTAAGCCAGCATGATAACACCCACCGTCACCGCAGAATCGGCGACGTTGAATGCCGGCCAGAAAGTAAAATCGATAAAATCGGTGACATAGCCGCGAAAAATACGGTCAATGACGTTACCGATGGTGCCGCCGAGGACAAGCCCAAGGCCGAAGTAGCCCAGTTTACCGGTGAACACGGGAAACCGACGATAAATGACAAAAGCGTAGGCCAGCACCAGGCTAATACCGGTCAAAGCAATGATAGTCAGAATAAGCGATTGTCCCTGAAACAAGCCAAAGGCAGCCCCGGTGTTCTGGAGATTGGTTACCCGGAATATTCCGGTATTATATAAAGAGCCGCCTTCGAGTATATTGTCCCTTATCCAGGTCTTGCTGAGCTGGTCAGCCACCGAGATGAGTATTCCAGTCAGAAATAAGGCTACATATCGCCACTTATACAGCGGGGGGGGTTCATCTCGCATTCTTTGCCAGCTGCGCCTTACAGTTCATGCACAAATACGCCTGGGGCAACGCTTCCAGCCTTTCCGGGTCGATGGCTTTGCCACAGATATCACAGAGACCATAAGTATCTTCTTCAAACTTATGTAAAGCATGTTCCACGTCAGCCATCTGCTCTTTAATGCGCTTTTCCAGAGCGGCGCGTTTTTCCATCTCGAGAGCTTCGTTCGCCTCTTCTTCTCGCTTACCAAAAGGGCTGCCCTCGCGTCTTTCCTCCTGGGGATTGGCGCTGGATTGCAGCTGGTCCAACTCTTCTAACAGGTGCGTTTTCTCGTTTTCCAGGTGCGAGCGGAGAATATTCAGTTTAGCCGTCATCTCTTCCCCCCTACTCTCAACTATGAGACAGGTGTTATGCGGTATTTACGTTCAAAGTCAGGTATGCCGTTATCTGCCAACTGAAGACCTGAAAAAAGAGTAGGATGGACAGATTTGTCCAGTGCTACCAGCAACTGGCGGTTGGTACTGTTTTACCCACCGCGCCAGCGCAAATCAGCCAAGAAAAAGCCCCCCGGTCGAATCTTGAAGTACCAAGGTATAGCATAAGTTAAGTGTAACCCATTTACGTCACGTGGTCAATGCCCCAGCCAGTTATTTTTAGATGACTTTTAAAAATTTACGTTGTTTTCTGCAGGTTTACCGAAGACGGATTGCCCTATCAGTAAAAAGGACCGCTCAAGGAGTGATCACTTGACACTCCAACGGTGAGGAACTATACTGGAGGTGCCCGGTGACGCGGGGTGGAGCAGTGGCAGCTCGTCGGGCTCATAACCCGAAGGTCGCTGGTTCGAATCCAGCCCCCGCTACCAATTATTAAAGCTAAAATGCCCTCGATTTCTAAAAGATTTCGGGGGTTTTCTCATTTTTGCTAACAAATTTGCTAATAATGATTTTCAACAGCCCCTTTTTCACGCATGGGTAACACCATTTTGTCAAAGCCTGCAGCGGCGGCTTCATCAGGCATCACGAGCAGTTCGAAGAAGTTCTTCAGACCAAACACCAGGCCCTGAGTTGCGTAACCTGCCCTGACCCGCACAAGGGTGTCGTCCAGGAACTTAAAGCCGGCAATCCCGGCAGTCGAATTGATTGCCAGGACTGCCATTTCAAGGAAGAGAATACCCAGAAATCGTCGGTCATGAAATCAATGGTGGACTGCGTCGACTGCCACCTGCCGCGCATCGTCAAGAGCGCCGTGGGTAACGCCGACGGCTACACCGGTGACATACGGGCCCACCTCTGGGCAATCGACCCTGAAGCCACCTCGCAGTTCTCGGAAGACGGCTCAGCAGCGATTTCGCAGGTCACCCTTGACTTTGCCGGCAAGTCCTGCCATCGCGACGGCGGGTCGGCAACGGTGAAGACGGACGAGGAGTTGAAAGCCGAAGCTATCGGCTACCACAACCGCTAACCACATATGTCCGCGAGGACGGTAAATAAAGGGGAAGCCGAATGTGTTTCAGCTTCCCCTTCTTGTTTTCACCGGAGCGAGCCGTAGAGTTCCCGCCCCGGAAAACCATTGACAGCCGCCGGAAAACGCTTTACTATTACACCGGATTCAGCGGCCAATCTCCGGCCAGAGATACTTCCGGGAAAATAACGGAAAGGAGTGGTGTAATGACGACAATCGCCTTAATGGGCGCCGGCGGGAAAATGGGTCAGCGCCTCACCCGAAACCTGAAGGACAATCCTGACTACAAGACGCTCTACGTTGAAATCAGCCAGGAAGGGATTGCCCGCCTGACAGAGCAAGGGCTGATGGTAACCCCCCAGGATGAAGCCGTGGCCCAGGCCGACGTGGTTCTCCTGGCGCTGCCGGACGTGCTTATCGGTAAAATCTGCCACCAACTCGTACCCAAGCTGAGGAGCGGCACCATGGTTATCAGTCTTGACCCGGCGGCGGGATTTGCCGGTATGCTGCCGGAGCGGGATGACATTACCTACTTCATTACCCACCCCTGTCACCCGCCACTGTTCGGTGATGAAACCGACCCGGAGGCGTTACACGACTGGTTCGGCGCCTACAAGGCCAAACAGAGCATCGTCTGCGCCCTGCATCGCGGCCCGGAAGAGGATTACGCGAAGGGAGAGGCGATTGCCAAAGTCATCTATGCCCCGGTAACGAGAGCGCACCGGGTCACCACGGAGCAGATGGTAATCCTGGAACCAGCCCTGGTGGAGACATTAACCACCACCTGTGCCACCATTCTCCGCGAAGGGATGGAGGAAGCCATCCACATGGGTGTCCCGGAGGAGGCGGTGCGTGACTTTTTCTGGGGACATCTCCGCACCTGCATCGCCATCGTTTTTGACGTGGCCGGATTCCCCATGTCCGACGGCGCCAAGTTAGCCGTGGAGAAGGCCAAACCACAGGTCTTTCAGCCCGACTGGAAAAAGGTCATGTCCATGGAGAGTATCAAGCAAAGCGTCAGCGATATCACCCACGCCACGCAATGATGAGGATAGGCTGATATCCGCTCAGCTTGACGGGAGCTGCCCCGACAATATATCCGAGGAGAGAGTTTCCCCACCCTACCGCCGGCCCGGCGCGGGCTATTCCAGGCCAGGAGACCAGGCCTGAGTTTCCGTTCCCCGGGATAGCTTCTCCAGAATAAAACCGGCGTACCAGTCCGGCCAGTTTTCATCCGGAGAGCCGAGCTGCTGCTCGTAGAGGGAGTGGGCTTTTTTGGCTTCCACGAGGAGAGCGGCCAGTAGTTCACGGGTCATTTTATAACTTTGCATAGACATTCCTCTCTTGTTGAAGGCCTGGTGCCGGGGACAGGACGAGATACATTAATTATCCGTCATTTCCGACCGCCCAGCAACCCGCACCCGGATATGAGGCGGCACCGAGAAAAGGTATAATATCGGCGAAGCAATGATTGATACCAGCCTGTGGTTTTTGTTTCCGGTAGGCATCGGTATCGCTACCATCGCCATGATGGCCGGTATCGGGGGCGCGGTACTGTTCGCTCCTTTTTTCATGCTGGTGCTGAAACTGGACCCGCTGCTGGCGCTCGGAGCCGGCCTGGTAATCGAGTTTTTCGGGTTTTCCAGCGGCGTTATCGGCTACTGGCGACGAGGGGCAATAAACTTCCATATCGTGAAACAACTGATTGTACTCACTGTCCCGGCAACCGTGGTGGGAGTGGTCCTGGGAAGAATATTCCCCGCTTTCGTTTTACAATCGCTACTTGCCCTGCTCCTTTTTTACCTTGCCTATCAGTTCTTACTCAGAGGCAAGGAGTGTCTGCCCAAACACCCGAAACATACCGGAGCCAGCGCCGAGTTAAAGAAAGAAGCGACCAGCGTGGCCACCAGGATAACCAGCTTCTTCGGGGGGTTATCAATCGGCATGATATCCGCCGGGCTGGGTGAGCTTAACGAGTATAATTTTCTGCAAAGGATGAAATTACCGGTGGCCACCGCCTCGGCCACCTCGGTGTTCCTGGTGGCCATGAGCGCCACCATCGGTTCCATTTTTCATGCCTATTTCTTTTTCCAGGAAGGCAACCCGACCGTCTTTAGCCGTATTCTTTCCCTGCTTGTTTTTACCGTCCCCGGAGTGATAACGGGCGCCCAGTTTGGGGTCTTTTTATCCGGTATCATCAACGTTAACGTCATGGGTAAATTTATCGGCACGCTCTTCGGAGTCCTGGGGATTTTGACTCTTTTCCTGATATTTTGACAACGCCGCTTCGTCTAAAGAGGCGGCACCGCACGCCCGGCGGTGCCATTTTGTTGCTTGAATCGACTACCGGTTACTTCATCACGGAAAGTAACGCCGTTACCACTGACGAGTGGTATTACAGACGCCACCATCGACCACCAGGGTGGTGCCGTTGACGTATTTGGCTTCATCCGAATCGAGGAACAGAGCGGCATAGGCAACATCCCAGGCTTCGCCCTGTTTCCCGGTGGGAGACATGGCATCACGCCGCTGCCACATTTTTTCCACGCTGCCCTCGCCATAGGCATCGGCATTGTAGTACTCAACCATGGGAGTCTTAATAAAGCCGGGCAGAATGGCGTTGGCACGGATGCCTTTGGCGGCGTATTGAATGGCTATCTCCCGGGTCAGGGCGATAACTCCCGCCTTGGAGACGGCGTAAGCAATGGCCGGGACCGGCTGCACCCGGATGGCGTTCAGGGAAGCGATATTGGATATCACGCCGCTGCCCTGCTTTTCCATGTAGGGGAGGGCGAATTTACAGGTCAGGAACATGCTTTTCAGGTTAATGCTCATCGTCTTGTCCCAGAGTTCCTCGCTGGCTTCCACGGCGCCGCCGTAGCCGCCCATACCGACATTGTTGTGGAGGATGTCCACCCTGCCGAAGGTCTTGACGCAGGTCTCGATTATGTTTTCACAGTCGCCGGTTTTGGAGACGTCAGCATAAAGGGTGACGCACTCACCGCCTTCTTCGTCGATTACCCGCTTCGTCTCCTCGGCAGCCTCGAGGTTATAGTCGACGGCCAGCACTTTGGCGCCTTCCCTGGCGAAAACAATAGCGGTCGCTTTGCCGTTGCCGATACCGGCGAGAATCGAACCCGCTCCGGTAATAATAGCTACTTTCCCTTTCAGACGGTCACCCATCACTTGCCTCCTGTATTATATTATGTTAAATCATGCCGGCAGGCTGGTCTTTTATGCCTCGGGATAGAGCAATACCTTGCCGGCTTCACCGCTGGCGGCGAGCTCGATAGCTTCGGCATAGTCTTTGAGCGGAAACCGGTGGGTGATTATGGGCAGGGGGTCAAATTTGCCGGTATCAAGCATTTGCCTGACCTGCCACCAGGAGCGCCAGATTTCCCGCCCGAAGACGCCGTTTACCCTGGCTTCCTTAAGGACGATGTCTTTATGCACCTCAATCTCGATGGCCCCGCTGACGACACCAACCAGGCTCACCCTGCCTTCACGCCTGATTACTTTGAAGGTTTGTTTCAAAGCGGCGGCGCTGCCGCTAAGCTCTATAGCCACATCCGCTCCCAGGCCGCCGGTGGCTTCAGTGATAATTTTTACCGGGTCCTGCTCTTTGGGATTTATCACCGTGATATCCGGAAATAGTTTCCGGGCCATTTCCAGGCGTTTGGGGGCCACTTCCAGAGCGAACACCCGGGTAGCGCCGAATGTTTGAGCGGCGCCGACGGCAAACAGGCCGATTGGCCCGCAGCCAAAGATGGCCACGGATTTACCGTTGATTTCCCCGGACATGACGCCGTGCATGGCCACACCGAGAGGTTCGTGAATGGCGCCGAGTTCATAGGAGGTACCGGCCGGATGTTTCCAGCAGACATTTTCCGGTAGGCTGGCGTATTCAGCAAAGGCGCCGTTCCTGTCGAGCCCGAAAAGCCCCAGGTCCAGACAATTGAGCGCCGCGTCATTCTGGCAATAATAGCAATGTCCGCAATAAATGTGCGGTTCCGGGGAGATAACGTCACCTACTTTAACACTGGTGACACAGCTCCCTACCTCGACGACGTCACCGCAGGTCTCGTGGCCCAGGACAACGGGCAGTGACATCATGTCCAGGATGCCCGGCGCCGAGTGGTAGGCATGGATGTCACTGCCGCAGATAGTGGTGCCTTTTACTTTGATTAATACGTCGTTAGCCCCGATGGCGGGAATATCGACGTCAACGTAATCAAACCCGGTGGCTTCGGTATACTTTACCACCGCTTTCATTTTGCCTTTCATTCCGTTTCAAGCCTCCCATGATTGTTCATTAACGCTGGATTTTCTTTTTTCCGGTTTCCCGGGCAGTTCGGTGACAGTCCAAAAGAATGCCCCTGTTATCTCCCTTGGTTTGCCAAAGGTTTTCGCAGGGGCATATTACCTTTTCCTAGTTATTTCCAGTTACTCCGGTCTTTATATTATCGTATCATCAGGCCGGGTAACCAAGTGATAATCTGCGGGAAAATGGTGAACAGGACAAGCCCGACGATGATAAGAGCCACGTGGGGTAGCACGCCACGGACAACATCACCCATGGTAATGCCGAGCGACGGGTCAGCGGCGCCCCGGCAGATGAAGATTCCGGAAGCGAAAGGCGGGGTCATGAAAGCCATCTGGAGGTTGACGCAGACCATGATAGAGAACCAGAGAATGTCAAACCCGGCCGCCACCGCAATAGGCGTGATGATGGGAACCATAATGTAGACGATGCCTATCCATTCGATAAACATACCCATAATAAAGATCATGAACATGATAACGGCGAAGACACCCCACTTACCACCGGGAGCGGCCATGATGATATCCTGCATTACCTCCCGGCCACCACCGCCCAGGAATACGGCCGTGAAGGCGACCGCCATGGTCACGATAACAAAGATAAAACCACAGGCCCGCAGGGTCAGCAAGGCACATTCCTTGAGGACCCGCCAACTGAACCGGCCGTAAATAATGGTCAGCAGAGTGGCGACAAAGGCACCGACACCGGCGGCCTCGGTGGGTGGCGCGATGCCCAGGAAAATGACCCCCAGTACGGACATGATGAGAATGGCGACGGGACCCACGGCGACAAAAAGCATCCATGTTTTCTTGAGGAAAGGAATATTTCTTTCCTCAAGAGGCACGGCGGGCGCGATGTGCGGCTGCAAGTAACTGCGTATCACGATGTAGATAACATACAAGCCGGAAAGCGTAAAGCCGGGTAGAAAGGCGCCAAAGAAGAGCTTACCTACCGAGATGCCGGCCATAGGTCCGTAAAGTACCAGCATGATACTGGGTGGGATGAGGATACCCAGGCAGCCCCCGGCGGTAACCGCACCGGTAGCCAGAGATTTGCTGTAGCCGCGCCTTAACATTGAGGGCAGGACAGCCATGGCCAGCATGGTAATGGAAGCGGCGATAATACCGACGGTAGCCGCCAGGATAGTCCCCATTAAGACGGTGACTATGGCCAGGCCACCCCTGAGTCCGCCGAGCCACACGTAGAGGGCATCGTACAATTTCTCGGCGATTCCGGAGCGTTCCAGCATCACACCCATGAAAACAAAGAGGGGAACGGCGATGAGGATATAGTTAGTGAGGATACCATAAATACGAGTGTAAATAACATCGACCACCTGAGGTCCGAAGACGGTAAAGCCGACCCCCAAGGCCAGCGCACCAACGATGAAACCCAGAGGGTATCCGGTCAGGACCCCGATAAAGACACCGCCCATCATGATGGCGGTTAACACTTGAGGACTTAATTCAATCATATCGCCTGTTCCGTATCACTCGTAGCTACTGGTTCATACGGTTTGTTTTTTATCAGTAGATACAGGTCACGAATAAACTGGGCGATACCCTGCAGGGCAAACAAGGTGATACCGTAAAACACGATTGTTCTCAATGGTCCGGCGGGCGGGTACCAGCCGGTAATAGGCATTTTTTCATTACTTTCCCAGGCGTAATACATCCAGTCCCAGGCATTATAGGTCAGCAGCAAGATAAACGGTAAAAAGAGGAACAAACCACCCAGGACATCAATCGTGGCTTTCCCTCTGTTAGGCAAGTGAGAGTATATCATATCAACCCTGACGTGGGCACCGTGCAGGTGAGCATAGGAGAAAGCAAGGACATAAAAGGAAGCCGCCAGCATGACGGTGACTTCATATGCCCACAGGGATGGCTTGGTGAAGACATAGCGCATAATAACTTCATAGGTCACCAGCAGCATCAGCATTACGCATAACCAGCGTCCCGTCTTTCCCGTCCATTCACTGACGGCATCTATGGTACGTACTATTTTTCTCATCGTTTACCTTTCTCAGCTAATAATGTCCCCTGCTCCGAGGAAATTCTCGAAGCAGGGGACGAGAAAACGGGAACTAGAGACGTGGATAGGTTAGTGCGTAAGCGTCTCTCCAGTCGTCAAGCGACTTCATCAGTTTGGCGTAGAAAGGATTGGTCGCGCCTCTGGCCTGATAGAACTCAGTTGAGTACTGGATCAGGATATCTTCCACTGATTTCGGAGTTGGAAGTACCTGGACGCCGGCATCAATCCAGTCCTGAGTAGCGGTGGTATTCTTGAAGGTCCATTCGGCATAACCACGAATACCCTCAGCCCACCAGAGTTCCGTGACGAGCACTTTCAGGTCGTCGGGCAGCGCTGCCCAGGAATCCTTGTTGACCAGGTAAATATAGGCATCCGTTGGTTGGCGAACCGGGGACATGTAAGCATAATCAACGATTTCCTGGAAACCAAAGTTCCAGTCAACAGCCAGGCTGCTGTGCTGGAAACCATCAATCACGCCGCGGGCAAGAGCTTCATAAAGCTCGGGGCTGGGAGTGGCCACGGCGGCAACATCCAGCCTGCCGAAGATTTCCGCCTCGTCACCGAGGAGACGCATCTTCTTACCAGCCAGGTCCGCAGGTTCGTTCATGACGAAATTCGTGTAGAGGAACGTTTCCGGCTCGCGGGCATCGGCGGCGACTGGTATTACGTTGAAACCACCGGTGTCAAACATTTCCTGCATCAGGTCAAGACCTTCTCCCCACATGTACCACATGTAGTACTGCAGAGCGGTAGGTCCACCGACCTTGGTGGAGAACGGCGGCGCATCCGGAAGCTCACCGACCCAGAGAATGGGGCCGTTGTGAGCCAGGTCCAGAATACCCCTGTCGACGGCGGTAAGCTCAGTATCCGCCGGAACAATGGCGCCACCTTCGTTCACCTGAATCAGCAGGCGCCCATTACTGGCCGCCTCAATGGCTTTAGCCACCCGTACGAGCGTGAGATAGGTTGAAGTCGTGCTCGGGTTATCATCCTGCGCAATCCATTTGATAACCTCAACCGGCTGAGCCGGAGCGGGAGCGGGGGCCGGGGCCGGAGCAGGGGCCGGAGCCGGAGCAGGGGCCGGAGCCGGAGCAGGGGCCGGAGCCGGAGCCGGGGCCCGAGCCGGAGCCGGGGCCGGGCC
>JACZSH010000041.1 GCA_022574315.1 Chloroflexota bacterium
CCCAAACCTCCCAGTCCCCGCACCGCTCCCCCGACCGGCCTCCTGGCCAGGGAAGGGCCCGCCACGAGCCGGCACTGGCCAGGCACGACGGAACATATCGCCGTCAAAAACCGCAGGGTCGCCGCCGAATCGCCGCAGAACAGGTCGGTCGCCGGCACCCGAAAATCCCCTCCGGAGACGCGCCACGGCTCTTTTTCCCGACGGGTGGTGATACCGATTTCGTGCAGTACGTCGGCCGCGGCGACGGTGTCTTCCGCGGTCAAGGGATGCCGGATTTCGCTCTCACCCCCGGCCAGGGCAGCGCACATCAAAGCCCGGATGGTATAACTTTTGGAAGGAGGAGCGCTTATCCGACCGGCTATCCGGCTCTTTTCAATGAAAATCTTCATGCTTTTCTACCTGACTTATAATCTCCGCCACCACCCGGCCAATACTCTGATTGGACGTGTTTATGGTTATATCGGCGGCTCTCCGGTAAAATGGCTCGCGAAACTTTAAAAGTTTGGCAACCTTCAGAGCCTTATCCGCCACGTCCAGCAGGGGCCGGGCACCGGCACGAGATGACGTCCGCTTTATGATTATCTCCGGCGAGGCCGTCAGGCAAACTACCAAGTTTTCCTGCCTCAGCCGGTCGATGTTTATCTGGTTAAGGACAACCCCGCCACCGCAGGCGATAACCGCGTTCTTTTTCCGGGAAACCTCCCCGGTAATCTCAATTTCCAGTTCCCGAAAAGCTGTTTCGCCGTCCTCCCTGAAGATGGCGGGGATTGTTTTGCCCGCTTTCCGCTCGATTAAAGCGTCGAGCTCAACGAATTCCTTGTCCAGTTGCCTGGCCAGTGCTTTACCCACCACCGTTTTCCCCACCCCCATGAAACCTATCAGCGCAATACTAGTCTTCATGTCCCAGAGCCTTAAGGGCTACTTTTCTCATCAAATCGACCGGCGCCGCCTGTCCCGTCCACAGGGTAAACGCCAGGGCCCCCTGCCAGACCAGCATCTCGAGTCCGCCTATCGTCTGCGCCCCGACCGCCTCAGCGTCAGCCAGCAGCCTGGTCTTTACCGGGTTGTAGACAATATCGAAGACCGCCATGTCAGGCCGAAGCCGCCCGGACGGTACCGGAGTCTGGTTGACATCGGGAACCATTCCTACCCTAGTCGTGTTGACCAGAACATTAGCCCCTTCCAGGGCTAACGACAGATTTTCCTCGTCCAGGACCAGGGCTTTAACATCGGTTTTCGTCGCCGTGGAGACCTGGCTGGCCAGGTCCTCCGCCCGTTCCCGACTGCGGTTGAGGATGGTCAGGTCAGCCCCATTTTCGGCCAGGAGGAAGGAAATCCCCCTGGAGGCGCCGCCTGCCCCCAGGACGACGATATTCGCCCCCCGGGGTTCGATTTTATTTTCCTGTAACGCCCTTAAAAACCCGGCGGCATCAGTATTGTAACCGGTCAGTATCCCGTTATCATTGACGATGGTGTTCACGGCGCCCATCCGTTCCGCCATGGGGTCAAGCTCGTCCAGGTACGGAATGACGGCCGTCTTGTGCGGAATGGTGACGTTCAACCCGCGGATATTCAATGCCTTCACGCCTTCAATTGCCCTGCCTACAGCCTCTTTCCCGACCCGAAAAGGCAGATATACGCAGTCCAGGCCGAGATGCCTGAAGGCGGCGTTATGCATCACCGGCGACATGGTATGCTCGATGGGGTCGCCGATGATACCGCAGATTTTAGTGGTTCCCGCTATGGGTTGACCTTCCATCATGCCTCCATGCCGTAAATCACTCGGAAATCCTGTACCGTCAGCTGGCCCGGGGCGGACTCCTTTCCCGTCCCCATGGATGCGTAGACGAAGTCACCGCCGAAAAGCGGCGAGAGCACCCGACTGGTAAAACCGGGACGTCCCATGGCAAAAGAGACGATACGAGCTTCCGGAAAATCAGCCGCCAGTTGCAGCACAGACGAGTTATCATCAAAGCTCCGGGCGGTGGTCACCACCTTGCAGATATCAGCGCCGGCCGCCAGTTGTTTGCGCACCACTTCCCTCAGTTTTTCCGGAGAAGGTGTCCCGGCGGTATCATGAAACGAGATAAGGCAGCTGGCTCTTCCTTTCACCCGCCGGACAGCTTCGGCCAGGTTCTCGGTGGCAAGCTCGATGTCAATAATCGCCGCCCCCAATTCGACAGCGCTGAGCAGTTCGGCGACTCTTTCCGACTCACCACCCGGCCAGGCACCGCCTTCGGTCTTGAGCCGATTACAGGCAATCCAGGGTTTGCCAAGACGCTTCGCCACATCTCGCCAACCGGAGCCGATAAGGTCGATGCGGATCTCAAAAAGGTCAACCAGCGGTTCGATTTGTTTAATCGCCGCCCGGTCTTCATTGACGATGGCGGCACAAATTCTAGGTCTTTTCATTTGCTAGTACCTGCTCTACCAAAGCGGGGGTAACTTTGTCCGTAATCATGGCATTGCCAATCGATTCGAGCAGCACGAATCTTATTTTGTCCTGCGCCACTTTTTTATCGTGTTTCATCGCCTGCATTACTTTTTCCGTACTGATACCGGGCATCTTTACCGGCAAGCCGGCTTTTTCGATAATTCCGGTCAACCGGTCCAGTCCGTTTTTATCCAGCAGGCCCATTTCACGGGATATTCGGGCGGCAACGACCATGCCGATAGCCACCGCCTTACCGTGCGGCATATCGAACCCGGAAACCGACTCCACGGCATGGCCCACGGTGTGCCCAAAGTTTAAAATATTTCTCAGCCCCGAGTCCCGCTCGTCTTTCATGACCACCCCGGCTTTGATTTCCGCCGTCCGGGAAACTACCTCTTCCAGGACTCCGGCATCGCGGGCGATAATCCGCCCCAGGTTTTCTTCCAGGAAAGAGAAGAATTCATGACTCATGATGGCGGCGCTTTTAATGACCTCGGCCAGGCCATTGGTCAGTTCCTCCGCCGGCAAGGTTCTAAGCGTATCCGTGTCGGCAATAACCAGTGACGGCTGATAAAAAGCGCCTATCCTGTTCTTTATCCGGCCGTGGTCGAGGGCCACTTTACCGCCGATACTGCTGTCAACCTGCGCCAGCAGGGTTGTCGGCACCTGAACAAGCGGTACCCCGCGCAGGTAGGTGGCGGCGACGAACCCGGCCAGGTCACCGATAACGCCACCCCCCAGAGCCAGGACCGGCGTCGTCCTCTCGGCAAAGACGTCGGTCAGTTCCTGGTAGAGCCTGCCTGCCGTGGCCAGCGTTTTTTGCGCTTCCCCCTCAGGGACCAGTAAAGTGCTGATGCTGAAACCGTCTCCGGTTAGCGTCCGGCACAGGGCTTCACCGTACTGCCGGTTCAGACCGGGGTGAGTAATAATGACCAGCTTACCGGCAAACCCGTTTTCCCGCAACAGGCGGCCAGCCTGGCCCAACAGACCCGGGCCTACAAGAATTTCATAGCTATTACTGCCAAGCGCTACTCTAATTTTCCTCATTTACCACTTACCTTATATTGCTAACGGGCAAGCACCTGGTGAATCTTCTGGCAGGCGTCAATAACTTCTTTCAGTTCATCGGGGGTAATCGTCTGCTGAGCGTCAACAATCGCCTCCGAGGGATTGTAGTGCGTCTCGACCATCAACCCGCTGGCACCGGCGGCAATAGCCGCGCAACTCATATTGAAAATAAGGTCGCGACGTCCGGTGGCGTGACTGGGGTCGGCCAGAATGGGCAGAAAGGTTTCTTTCTGTATCACCGGCACCGCCGTAACATCAAAGGTATAGCGGGTATAATTCTTACCTTTACCAATCGGCAGGATGCCCCTTTCACAGAGGATAATATCTTTATTACCCTCGGCGGCAATGTACTCGGCGAAAGACAAGAACTCATCTATTCCGGCCCCGAAATGTCTCTTGAAAAGAATCGGCTTCCCCTTTCGGGCGACATTGGTAAGCAGGTCCTGATCATACATATTGCGAGCGCCTATCTGTATTATATCAGCATACTCAGCCACCAGGTCAATATGGGTCTCCCCCCGTACTTCGGTTATCACCGGCATTTCGAACTTTTTACCGGCTTCATACAGCCAGCGCAACGCCTCTTCCGCCCCTTCCCGGCCATTAGCGCCCAGTCCCTGGAATGAGTGGACGGAGCTTCTCGGCTTAAATATACCGCCCCTCAAGATATGCGCCCCCGCTTTCTTCACTGCCTCGGCAATTTTAAAAATCTGCGGCTTACTCTCCAGAGAGCATGGACCGGCGATAAATACCAGGTCGGGGCCACCGATACAGACGTTACCCACCTGTATCTGCCGGTACTCGTCCTGTCCCTCAAACCGCTTGCTGTACTCCTTGGAGATTAACTTATACGGGGTCTCCACCATCATCGCCTCCTTTACCCCGGGCAGAGTAGCCAGGCGGGAAAAATCCACCCGGCTTTCGTCACCGACCAGCCCGATAACGGTCCGGTACTCGCCCTTGGAAACGTCTGCCTTCAACCCGTATTTCTTGATTTCCCGGACCACGTTGGACACTTCTTCCCTGGTCGCCTCTGATTTCATAATTATCATCGTTACCTCCCCGACATTAGTTTATCCCCCAGCGGTACTCAAATCACCCATAAAAAAAAGCCCCTTGGGGGAGGGCTTTTAGTTGCTCTACTAACTTTGTTATGTCTGATGTTATCTACACGGCTGAGCCAAAGCCTCCCCTGCGCAATTTATGCGCCAGTTAAAGTAATAATAATACGAATAAAACGTCTGCCCAGAGAATATAGCTAACATCTTAATTTACCAAGCCTATTTTGATTTAATATAACATAATATAAAATCTCTGTCAATAGGGTCAATGTATAATCGAGGTAACTATGCTATACTTTAATCAGCCAGCAGCGACGGGAGGCTCTAATTCTGGAAACCTTAGAAATAGCACGTAAAGCGGTCACTGCCGCCGGTGACAAGCAAGCCAGCGATATCGTGCTGCTGGATGCCCGAAAGGTATGCACCTTTGCCGATTACTTTGTCATCTGCTCCGGGGAGGCCAACCGGCAGCTACGCGCCATTTTTGAAGAAATCGAACATGCTTTAAAAAAAGAAGGCATAAAGCCGCACCACCATGAAGGTACCGTAGATTCGGGGTGGCTGCTGATTGACTACGGAGACGTTATCGTCCATATCTTCAGCCCCGAGGAACGGGATTATTACCGTCTGGACAAACTATGGGATGAGGCCGCGGCCGTACTCCGGATCCAGTAGGCCGGCCTTCATTCACCCCGGGAAAAGCTCATCATCGGCAAAGAAAAGCCTGATTTCTTCCTCCGCCGTTGCCACCGAATCGGAACCGTGCACCGCGTTGCGTCTGATATCCAACCCGAAGTCGGCCCGGATGGTGCCGGGTTCCGCCTTTGACGGGTCAGTGGTACCCATTTCCTTTCTGATTGCTTCCACCACCCCTTCGCCCTCAAAGACGATGGCCATTATCGGCGCCGAGGTCATATAATTCACCAGACTCTCAAAGAACGGCTTACCTTCATGGACGGCATAGTGCCGGTGCGCCAGGGCTTTGTCCATACGCAGTATTTTAAGTCCCACTACCCGGAGACCCATTTTTTCCAGGCGGCTGATAATCGCGCCGCCCCGTCCGGTGCCCATTGCAACCGGTTTTATCAGGACCAGAGACCTCTCCATTATTACTCCTTCACTAATTATAACTTTCTTCAGGGGGCATTAAACAGGCCGGCCAAATCAGGCACTTTTACCGTCTCCAGTGAATCAACGACCAGATTGGCCGCACTCAGTTTCTCCCGGGAGTGATTACTGGCAACCGCCAGGCATTTCATCCCCGCCCGTTTGGCGGCGACGACTCCGGCCACGGCATCCTCGACAACGAGGCAATCAGCCGGCTCTACCCCCAATCTTTCGGCGGCGAGTAAAAAAACCAGCGGGCTCGGCTTCCCTTCGGCCACTTCCCTGCCCCAGACGATGGCCTGAAAGTACTCTTTAATACCCAAACTGCCGGTCACCAACTCGATGTTTTCAGCGGGTGCCGAGGAGGCAATGGCCATTTTCACGCCGTGTTCCCGGAGCCGTTTTATCAGCTCAATCGCCCCCGGCAAAGGCTTTATCTTCCCGGTGGCTTCACGGAGAAAGGTTTCTTCTTTCTCGGCGACAATAACTTCCACTTCTGCCGCCGAAATCCCGGAAATGGTATCCCGTATAATAGTATCGCTGCGCTGCCCGAAGTGGTGCCGGAAGTCCTGCTCGGTGAAGGTGGCTCCTCTCGGGGCGAAAACGGTCTGCCAGGCTTTGAAATGATAGGCAGCGGTATCGACGATAACGCCATCCATGTCCCAGATAACCGCCTCCAGGGTGCCTTTACTGGCGATGATGACCTGAGTAGCTCTGCCTTCCGCCACCAGGGTACCATCCGGCAGGGATACGGCGGCTTCAAGCCTGATCGACCTGCCTTCGGTTTTTACCACTGAGGCCGTGATAATGAGACGCTCATTGGTTACCGCCGGTCGTTTGAAGTTGACCTGGAGCTTGGCGGTTAGAAAGTCGGAAAATCCTCCGTAGAGAGCGGCATGCCCCATGGCTTCATCGAGCATGGTGGCGATGATACCGCCATGGATGATATTGGACCAGCCCTGGTAATTCTTAGCGGGCGTAAATTCGGCCCGGGCCGTGGTGCCGTCCCACTGGAAAGCAAGCTTCAAGCCGATGGGGTTATCCTGACCGCAGCCAAAGCAAAGTCCGTCGTCTTTTATTGCCGTCACCGGCACCCTGGTTCGTTCTGACATGCTTTCTCCGTTTCTAATTACTTATTTGGCGGTAAAGTGTTCCCACCCGGTCCTGGTCAGTTCTACCGGATTGCCCGTAGCGTCAACCAGACTTACCCCCACCGCCGGGTCAGCCCTGATTTCACCGATGACGGTTACCGGGCAGGAAACCTCTCCCTTTATTTGCCGGATAATTTCGGCAGGGGCGGTGAACAGCAATTCATAGTCCTCTCCACCCGACAGGGCCATATCCAGTGCCTTATCACCAAAAGCAGCTTTAACCGCCGGGTGCACCGGTATTTTTTCAACTTCCACCCGGGCGCCCGCCCGGCTGGCCCGGCAAACGTGGTGCAGGTCGGCGACCAGGCCGTCACTGATATCAATAGCCGCTCGTACTCCCCGGCGGAGCAGCACTTGCCCTTCGGCGACCCGCGGCAAGGGGCGGAGATGGGCGTTTTTTAAGTCGGCGGCGGTATCGGTATCGAGGTGAAGTTGGTTAGCCAGCATCTCCAGACCTCCGGCGGAAGCCCCCAGCGAGCCGGTGACGGCAATGCCATCGCCGGGCCGGGCGGCGGAACGGGTGAGCAGCCGCCGGTCATCGCGGCCGGTAGCGCCGAGCACGGTGATGGTTATAGAGACGATAGAGGCACGGCAGGTATCGCCGCCGATGATGACAGCGCCAAACCGCTGCCCGATATCAATCATGCCGCGGTACAGCGCGACGACATCATCCACCTCGATATGTCCGGGCAGGCCGAGCGATACCAGGACGTATTCCGGTCTGCCGCCCATGGCGGCAATATCACTCAGGCTGGCGGCCAGAGATTTCCAGCCCAGGTCTTCCCAGGAGGTGGTCTGCAGAGAGAAATGAACGTCCTGAAAAAGAGAATCTGTGGTCACCAGTTGAGTGGCGGTCTCTGCCTGCCAGGCGGCGGCGTCATCACCGATGCCGAGTATAAGCCGGGGTGACGGCGACCCGGTAACCATTTTCGCCAGGAGGTCGATAAGGCCAAATTCCCCCAGCTCAGCAACTTTCATACCCTGGAATTATATCACGCCACGACTGATGGAACAAATGAGGTTGTATTTGAGGTGACCCACCCCCTGTATCCCCCTCCCTTGGATAAGGGAGGGGGAGTGATATAAAAAAGAGGGGCTTCGCCCCTCTTAGACACCCCTGATAAACTCGCCGCCTCTTGAGACACCCCATAGTAAACTCTCCTCCGATTGATTATTCTCGCCCCCTTCCCATCAACCCCAAAATCTGCTATATTTTTACCAAATGCGTTACGCGATTATTGCCGATATTCACGCCAACCTGGCGGCCTTCACCGCCGTGCTGGAGGACATCGAGCACGGGGGAGGCGTGGACCAGCTCTGGTGCCTGGGAGACACCGTCGGGTACGGACCTGACCCGCACGAGTGCCTCGAGCTTTTGCGCCGGCAGAAGCATATCGGCGTGGCCGGCAACCACGACTGGGGTGCCATCGATAAGACGGATACCTCTTATTTCAACCCGGATGCCGCCGCCGCCTGCCGCTGGACGGCACAGCAGTTAAGCCCGGAGGATATCGAATACCTCGATAGCCTGCCGTCCACTATTGAAAAAGACGGTTTTACCCTGGTGCATGGCAGCCCCAGGGACCCGGTCTGGGAATATGTCATTTCCACCAGCATCGCCGGCGAGAACTTTAACTTTTTCACCTCGCCGTATTGTCTGGTCGGCCACGCCCACATACCGATGGTCTTTAGCGATGAAAACGGCGCCTGTACTTTTAGCCGGTTCTCCCCCAACGTCAAGCTGTTCCTGGGCAGGACAAGACTGATTATCAACCCGGGCGGGGTGGGACAGCCACGTGACGGTGACCCGCGGGCAAGCTACGCCGTTTACGACCAGACAGCGAGCACGGTCAGGCTTTACCGCGTAGACTATGACGTCAAGACCACCCAGGACAAGATGATGCAGCGCGAACTGCCCATACATCTGGTGGTACGCTTGACCCACGGGCAGTAACCCCGCCGGACATGGTATTATTCGGTTTTAGTTGGTGATGTCATGGCGAGCCGAAGGCGAAGCAATCTATTGACGATTCTTCAGCTATATCAGAGATTGCTTCGTCGCGGCGCTCCTCGCAATGACAAATAGTTCAACCAAAGGCAAACAGAACTCCGGGCATTTTCCCTTGACAAAGTTACCGCCACCGATTAGGATTTTTCTAGGTCGTGCTAGATGGGGAGCTAGCGGTGCCCTGTAACCTGCAATCCGCTACAGCAGGGTTGAATTCCCGTTTGAGGCTCTAACCTGGCAGGTCTACCCGGGTCAAGTGGTGTTGAGGGCCGGGTCCTGCGCGGCGGAACCCTATGAACCCCGTCAGATCCGAAAGGAAGCAGCGGTAAATAGTCGTTTCCGGGTGCCGCAGGGTCACCTGGCCGGAGCCGGCTGGTCCGGGCAAGCTGTCGGGCAGTGTCGGGGGCGGGTGCACGGCCGCGTCTTCACCGGCGCACAGGCAGGTGCTATTTGAGGACAGACTCACTTCTCGTCCAGACCCAGAAAATGATGCGCCGCTTCGACCTCAAAGCCAGGAAAAGGCTGGGGCAGCACTTCCTCGTTGACGAGACGGTCTTGCAGCGCATTGTCTCCGCCGCCGAAATTACCCCTGCCGACACTATCCTGGAGATTGGCCCGGGACTGGGTATCCTCACCAGAGAAATGGCCGGAAGGGCGGGACGGGTTATCGCCGTGGAACTGGACAATCGACTGGCGGCCATCCTGAAACAGACTCTGGCTCCCTTGACCAACGTGACCATCATCAACGACGATATCCTCCAACTCGACCCGGCAACTTTACTGACCGGCCCGACCGCTTACAAGGTGGTGGCCAACCTGCCCTACTACATTACCTCGCCCGTGCTGCGTCACCTGCTGGAAGCTTCCGCCCGCCCGGAAATAATGATATTGATGGTACAGAAAGAAGTTGCCCAGAGGATTGCCGCCGCGCCCGGCCGTCGGAGCCTGTTAAGTATCAGTGTGCAATACTACGGAAACCCGCGGATAATAGACATCGTACCGGCTGAGTCGTTCCACCCGGCACCGGAGGTCGATTCGGCGATATTGCGGATTGATGTTTACCCGCGACCGGCGGTAACGGTAAGCGACGAAAAAGGGTTTTTCGACCTGGTGCGGGGTGGTTTTACCGCCTCCCGCAAGCAAATCGCCAACTCGCTGGCGCAGGGACTGGCCATGGATAAGCCGGCAGTGGTGGCTCTGCTGGACAGGGCGGGTATCCGACCACAGCGTCGGGCGGAGACGTTGACTCTCGAGGAGTGGGCGGAGCTCTGGCGGGTGTTCTCCGGAGCGAAGGAAGGAAAGGCAGCGTGCTGACGATTCAGGCACCGGCCAAACTGAATTTAACCCTCGAGGTGCTGGGGAAACGCCGGGACGGCTATCATGAAATACGCAGCGTTATCCAGACCATAAATCTGTGCGACGACATCACCTTCCGGTCGAGTCAGGTGGTGACGGTTAAGTCAGATATGCCGGAGTGGACGCCGGAAAAAAGCCTGGTCATGAAGGCGGTCAGCCTGCTCCGGGAAACCACCGGCTGTCCTGAAGGGGCGGCGATAGAAATAAGCAAGCGGATTCCCCTGGTCGCCGGGTTGGGCGGCGACAGCAGTGACGCAGCAGCCGTCCTGCGCGGGCTGAACGAACTATGGGCACTGGGCTTGCCCCACGATGAACTGCTGAAACTGGCCGCCGAGGTAAGCTCCGATGTGGCTTTCTTTTTACACGGCGGCACAGCACTGGTGGAAGGGAAGGGGGAAAGGGTGACTCCTTTGCCGCCCTTTCCCCACCGGTGGGTGGTGCTGGTGGTGCCCGGCGTACCCCGCTTACCCGGCAAGACCGGACAGATGTACGCCCGCCTTAAAGCCAGCCACTTCACCGACGGGCAAGCCACCCAACGGCTGGCCGACGAACTGAGAAAGGGGAAGGAACCGTCCGTACTGTTCAATACTTTCGAGAACGTGGCTTTCAGCCGTTTTTCAGAACTCAGGGTGTACCGCGACCATATACGGAAACTGGGCGCGGAAAACCTTCACCTGGCCGGGTCGGGGCCATCTCTATTCACGCTGCTGGCAGACAGAACCCGCGCCGAAGACCTGTATACCCGCTGTAAAAACCAGTCAATGGAGACCTACCTGCTGGAGACGCTGTCCGGC
>JACZSH010000042.1 GCA_022574315.1 Chloroflexota bacterium
TTCTCTCGGAGGCCGTCTTCCCGGCTGGCCAGTTTCGTCATCTCGGCCTGCATCTGCTGCCACCGGCTTTTTAGCTGAGGCAGTTTCTGCGCCTCGGCTTCCAGTTGATTGATTTTATTTTCGCGGATTTTATGGTCCGTCTTCAGGTTTTCCTGCGCGGCAAAAATCACCTTTTCCAGTTGCCCTTGTCGCCCTTTCAGATTGTTAAATCGCATCGCCTTCTGACCGAGTTCTTCGTTGGTTTTCCTGGCTTCGCCGAACCGGGTAAAACCTTCTTCTATCAAGGTGCGTCGGGCAATCAGCCTTTCGTATTCCTCGATGCGTGAGCGGTGCTGTTTTATCTGTCCGTCCAGGGACTCCAGGCGCTGCTGTCGCTCGGGAATGCTGGTTTCCAGCTGGTCAAATTGCGCCGTCTTTCTAGCCAGCGTTTCTTTTTCCCGCCGTAACTCGCTGAGGCTGGCGTCCGTTTCCGCCATTAATTTTTCAATACCGTCCAGCACGCGCTGCGCCTCTTCGAATTCAGCCTCGTAAGCCGGTTTTTCGGCCAGTTCGTCGCTGATTTCCTGGAGGACAGTTTCCAGTTTCCCTTTTTCGTCCTCATGCTGTCGGGCAAGTAGTCTGGCCTGCTCTTCCAATCGGTCGTAGAAAGACAGACCGAGGATATTGGCCAGTACCTGTTTACGCTCGGCAGGACGTTTGATGGTGAATTCATCCGCGTGACCCTGCCGCAAGAAAGCGCTGTTGACGAAAGTATCGTAGTCCATGTGCAGGACATCCGTGATTTTCTGCTGGGTCTGGGTAAGGCTGTTGCCTGTTATCGACCTGAAATCGCCGTTGCTGGCAATCTGGAACTCCAGCAGGGACTGCCCGGCGCCGCCTTGCTTTTTGGGTCGGGAGCGCTTGCGAATGATGCGGTACGACTGTTGTTCGACGGCGAAGTCGAACTCCACTTCCATATCCGGTTGGCCGGCGTGCACCAGGTCATCGTCGCTTCCCGCCCGGGCTTTTCCCCAGAGTGCCCAGGTCATGGCGTCAATCAGGGCTGATTTGCCGTTGCCGTTGTCCCCGGACAGACAGGCGATGTGGATGCCTTCAAAATTGAGCGGCGGCACGTTCTCCCGGTAGCACATGAAATTACGCATCTTTAATCTGACGGGAATCATCCTGGTACTCCAACGAAACGTCTTTGTCCTTATTTTAGCATAGATGGGAGGGTTGTTATCTACCTCGTTCCGGTTAGCTTGACGCCCGGGGACACGCCAAATTAGAATGAAAATATGTTTGAGGTTCTCAGCGATAGACTGACCGGGGTATTCCGCCGGCTGGGGAGTAAGGGTAAACTCACCGAGAAAGATATTGACGAGGCCCTGCGCCAGGTGCGCCTGGCCCTGCTGGAAGCGGACGTAAACTTCAAGGTGGTCAAGGACTTACTCGCCAGGGTGAAAGAGCGTTCCATGGGCTCTGAAGTACACCAGAGCCTTTCCCCGGGGCAGCAGATAGTCAAGATTGTCAACGAGGGGCTTATTGACGTCCTCGGCGGGGAACCGGGCCGCCTGACCACCTCACCCCAGCCCCCTTCGGTGGTGATGCTGGTGGGGTTGCAGGGTAGTGGCAAGACCACCACCGCCGCCAAGCTGGCGCGCCACCTCAAGCATTCCGGGCAGAAACCGCTGCTGGTGGCCGCCGATAACCGCCGGCCGGCCGCCATTGAGCAACTGGTCACCCTGGGTAATCAGCTGGACATCCCGGTCTACCGTGAAGCTCCGGAGGTTTCTCCCCGGGACGTATGTGTCCGGGCTTTAAAAAAGGCGAAAGATATGGCCGCTACCTGGGTAATCGTGGATACGGCCGGACGCCTCCATATTGACGAGGAGATGATGACCGAGTTGACTCTTTTGAAAAAAGAGCTGAAGCCGGTGGAAGTGCTGCTCGTGGTCGATGCCATGACCGGCCAGGAGGCGGTGCGTATTGCCGGGGACTTTCACTCACGGGTGAGCCTGACCGGGCTGATCCTGACCAAGATGGACGGTGATGCCCGTGGCGGTGCGGCTCTCTCCATACGCTGGGTAAGCGGGGTGCCGATTAAATTCCTCGGCATCGGTGAAAAAGCGGAGGCTTTTGAGCCTTTTTATCCTGACCGGCTGGCCTCACGCATCCTCGGTATGGGTGATATTCTAACCTTCGTGGAGAAGGCCGAAGCGGCCCTGGAAGAAGATCAGGCAAGGGAGTTGAAGAAAAAAGTACAGACGGCCACCTTTGACCTGGAAGACTTCCTGACGCAGTTAAGGTCAATCAAAAAGATGGGGCCGATATCTCAGCTGGTGGAGATGCTACCGGGCATGTCCCGGTTGTCGGCGCGGCTGCCGGAAGGAACGGAAGAGAAACAGCTCAAGAAGGTCGAAGCCATCATACTCTCGATGACCCCTGATGAGCGCCGTTACCCGAATATTATCGGTGGTAGCCGTCGCCGCCGTATTGCCCGGGGCAGCGGGTTGAAACCACAGGACATCAATCAGCTGCTGAACCAGTTTCACCAGATGCAGAAGCTGATGAAAATGGGGGCAAAAGGTAAACTCCCGTCTAACCTGATGGGAATGTTCCGTTAGCCACTATTCCAGGTAGTCTTTCAGCTTACGGCTTCGGCTCGGGTGGCGGAGCTTGCGCAGTGCCTTGGCTTCAATCTGGCGGATTCTCTCTCTGGTGACATTGAATTCTTTGCCCACTTCCTCAAGCGTCCGGCTTCTCCCGTCATCAAGTCCGAACCTGAGCTGGAGCACGCGCTGCTCACGCGGGGTGAGCGTAAATAAAACGTCTTCAATCTGCTCCTTGAGGAGTTGCTTGGAGGCGGCGTCCGCCGGTGGCAGGGCGTTTCTGTCTTCTATCGAGTTGCCCAGCGGGCTATCCTCCTCTTCACCGATAGGTGACTCCAGCGAGATGGGCAGTTGAGACACCTTGACTATCTCCCTGACCTTATCCGAAGATATCTCCATTTCCTTGGCGATTTCGGTGGAAGACGGCTCGCGTCCGTATTCCTGGGCGAGACGCCGGCTCGTTTTCAGCAGGCGGTTGATGGTCTCCACCATGTGTACCGGGATGCGGATGGTGCGGGCCTGATCGGCTATCGCCCGGGTAAGGGCCTGGCGAATCCACCAGGTGGCATAGGTGCTGAATTTGTAACCCTTGCGGTAATCAAACTTCTCCACCGCTCTCATCAGGCCGATGTTTCCCTCCTGGATAAGGTCCAGCAGGGACATGCCGCGCCCGATATGCTTCTTGGCGACACTGACCACCAGGCGGAGATTGGCTTCGATAAGGTGTTTTTCCGCTTTTTTTGCTTCGTGCTCGATATATTTCAGGTAAGATTCAAAATGCGTTTCGTGGGCTCTGACGGCGCTAATGAAGCCGCTCTCGGTTACCAGCCGCTCGATATCGGCAATGGTTGCGTTATTTCCGATAGCATCGATGATTTCCTGGGGCAGCAGCTGGCTGTTAAGAGACAGGTGAACCAGCAGATGATCTAATTCCGGTGTTGTCAGGTTGATTTGAGCGGCAATGTTCTCATGCAGCTGTTCTTCCTCGATACTGGCCCTTGTTTTCATGGACCGGGCAGATATGACGCTCTCTACGAAATTGGTCGATGTCGTCAGGTCGAACTGCTCACGCACCGGGTGGATAACGGTAAACATTTCAGCGCTTTCTTTGAGCAGTGCCAGGAACAGTTCGGTAGTCGTGGGAGTGGTCCCGTAGTTTTGTGAATAGGCATGCCTCAGTGTATTGAAACGTTTACCCTCTTCCATTTTTTGGGCCAGTATCTTTTCATCGTTGGCGCTGAGCAGCCGTACCCGGCCAATCTCATGGAGGTATATGCGGACCGGGTCGTCGGTTATGTCTTGCTCCGCCAAAGCGTCCAGAGGCGCTTGCGTTACCAGTTCCTTAGCTGACTCCGGCTTCTCGACTTCGAGATGTTCATTATCGTGCCATATTTCATGCGGACCGTGATGGCTCTTACCCTCCGATTCGTCATCTGCGTCTGGAGAACCGGTGTACAGGTGATGGTTTGCTTTGAGTTCGTTTTGCTCCTCCGGTGACAGTTCCTCCTCATCCCCGTTTTGGGGTGGTAACCTTGTCTGGCCTTTATCCTTTTCCTGTTCCATTCTTCACCTCCTGGGCTAGGGTTGCCGTTGCCTTTTTTGCTGGTGGATTATCCTTAACTGCACGGCGGTCTCTACCCCTTCTTCTTTAAGCTTGGCTAAATCAGCCCCCGTGCCTTTGGATTCGACTTCGAAGGCAAGTTGCTCGCTTCTCTTTGCTTCCAGTCTTTTTAAATATATTTCTTTTAACCGGCGGGTATAGTCCGCGTATCTCTGCGCCACCTGGTTGGAGGCAAGATTACGCTGGGCTATGGCCTCAAAGTGTTCATGAATTGCGGTATCAAGGTCTTTTTTTAACGACTGCAAATCACTGTCCCGTTGCCAGGCGATAAAAATTTCGCGGTTTTCGCTGTTCTCGAAGTATTCCAGGACCAGGTCGGCGCCATTCTCCTTAAGCTCCGGGTGTTGCAGGAGCAGGGCCAGGCAGTCCTCTTCCAGTCGGCTGGTTAAAATTGAGCGGGCTGTCGGGGCAGCCGCTTTTGGCGGCTGAACCGGCCTCCGGCGAGATTCCGGCCGGGGTTTTACCCGGCTCAGTTCGGCCTCCAGGGTGGCCAGGGTGACGTCTATCATTCGGGCCAGCTTCTGTAAATAGTGAGTCCGGCGCACGCCGTCCTTTATTTCCGCGAGTATCGGTAAAAGTCTCTCCGCGGCCAGGGATTTTCCCCTCGCCGTGGCAAGGTCAAGTTCGGCGGTGACCATGCCGAAAGTGTAATCCATTATCGGTTGCGCCGTCGCCAGCAGCTCCCGCCAGTTCTCCGGGTTATCTTTGATGACGTCGTCGGGGTCTTTGCCGGCGGGCAGGGTGGCCACCTTCACTTCGGCCTCAAGGATGTTCTCATAACTTACCCCGCGTAACATGGCTTCCTTGCCGGCGGCATCGGCGTCCAGCGCCAGCACCACGTTACGGGTCAATTTTTTCAGAGCACTGATCTGTCTTTCGGTAACCGAGGTGCCCATGGAGGCGACCACGTTGTTAAAGCCGTTCTGGTGGGCGGTGATGACGTCGACATAGCCCTCGACGATTACCGCCGTTGCCTGCTGCCGGATGGCCGGGGCGGCCAGATTGATGCCGTAAAGACTGCCGCTCTTATCGAAAAGGGGCGTTTGCGGCGAGTTGACATACTTGGGAAGCGAATCGTCAAGCACCCTGGCCCCAAAACCGGTAACGTGGCCCCTGATGTCCTGTATGGGGAAAATTACCTTGTTGCGGAATCGGTCATGTGACTTACCATCCTCGGTTTCTACCAGTAACCCTGAGGTAGGCAGCTCGCTTTCCGTATAACCCCTCTCCAGCAGGTGTTGCTTCAATGATTCCCAGCTGTTCAGGCAGTAGCCCAATCGAAAATCGTTGATGGTATCGGCGGAGAACCGACGATTGTTTAAGTAGGTACGTGCTTTTTCAGCGGCTGGAGAGGTGACCAGTAAATCATGAAAATACTGGGCGGCCGCTTCATTGAGCTGGCGGAGCCGGTCTCTTTCCTCTTTCCCCTTATCCTGTTCCGGCCGGGAAGGGATGATGACTCCGGCTCTGTCCGCCAGCAGGCGCAGTGCCTCCCCAAAATCAAGGCTGTCTCTCCGCATGACAAAAGAAAGCACGTCGCCGCCGCGGTTACAGCCGAAGCAGTGCCAGCTCTGTTGCTCAGGATAGACGAAAAAAGACGGATTTTTTTCAGCGTGGAACGGGCACAGTCCGCTCAGGTTCCGCCCGGCTTTCTTCAGAGAGACCTGCTGGCCGATAACGTCGACAATGTCGGTTTTCTGTTTTACGTCTTCAATGACACTCATCGTACTTAAATAATGACTCCGGTTCTTTAAGGCACCAGTTCGCTCGCCAGCCGGGTGGCGTAGCCGTCGGTCATTCCGGCAATATAATCGACCACCCGCCGCGAGGAGTCATCGCGGTAGGCGCTGTATTCAAGAGGCAGCCTGTCTTCATGTTCCGTAAGGTAGCCGTAGAGTCGGCAAATCGTTTCCCTTGCCGTGATGGCTTCTTCTTGGGCAGAGTGTACATTATACACCCGTTCGAACAGGAAATCACGCAGCGTATTAGTTGCTTCCAGCACCGGGCTCCCCATGCGGATAACCGGTTTATCGGTGTTGTCCGCTTCATTGCCCCTGGCCGCCCACGAATTTTCAATTATATCAGTGACCATGGTATTGATACGTTGGGAATTGGAGATGCCCAGTACTTTCACGGAAGAAAGAGGCAAATCAAGCTCCGTGATAATGCCGGCCCGTACCGCGTCTCCGATATCGTGGTTGACGTAGGCAATGGCATCGGCAATCTGGCAAACCGCTCCTTCCAGGGTTGACGGCCTTCCGCCGTCTCCGCCGGAAATATCGTCTCGTGGTTTGGAATGGTTCAATAGTCCGTCCCGGACCTCCTCGGTCAGGTTCAATCCCTGGCCGTCTTTTTCCAGCCGGTCAACGACACGCAGGCTCTGCTCGTTGTGCCGGAAACCGTACTGATAAAGCTCGTTTAATACGTCTTCTCCCACGTGCCCGAAAGGGGTATGTCCCAGGTCATGTCCCAGGGCAATTGCCTCGGTCAGGTCCTCGTTGAGGTTGAGTGCCCGGGCAATGGTGCGGGCAATCTGGGAAACCTCCAGCGTATGCGTCAGCCGTGTTACGTAGTGGTCCCCCAGCGGGGCAATAAAAACCTGTGTCTTGTGCTTGAGACGCCGGAAGGCTTTACTGTGAATAATACGGTCACGGTCGCGCTGAAATACCGTCCGTATCGGACAGGGAGCCTCCTCTCGGCGCCTGCCCCGCGACAGTTTACTTTTCACCGCATAAGGAGAAAGACCCTCTTCCTTCTCTTCACCCAGCTGGCGAACACCGAGTTGTCTAATCACTGATATATTGCTCTTTTTACCTTGGTAAATGACTCTATACCGGCCGTGGGCTTCGGGGACGCCAGTGAAATTTGGCTTCAGTTTACAATAAAATTATACCATATTTACCGCTTCATTATCCAGTCACCCTAGACGGCTATTGAGGTTGACACAAGTACTCCCTTGACGTAGAATTAGTATACTGGTTGAGAGACTGGCGGAGGTTTAGCCATGATTGAAATGAATATTGACAGCATTCGCGTCAGCTTGATGAACTATCAACGGGTGGTGATACTGAAAGAGAAGGAAGCCAGACGTTACCTGCCTATCTGGATTGGCCCGGCCGAAGCAGACGCCATCGCCGTTAAGTTGCAGGGAGTCAATGTTCCACGTCCCTTGACCCATGACCTGCTCACTTCGATAATTGATTCTCTGGGAGCTACCATTGACTCCATTGTTGTCAACGACCTCAAGAGCGATACTTTTTACGCCAAGATCATCCTCAATGTAGACGGAGGAAAACTGGAAATTGATTCCCGGCCCAGCGATGCCCTGGCGCTGGCGGTAAGGGCTGAAGTCGCCATCTACGCCGATGAAGCCGTGCTGGATAAGGCGGGTATCCTGCTGGACGAAGAGACAGGCAAGCCGCTTATGGAAGGGGTTGATGAAGCCGATACCAAGGACAGGAAAGTAAGCGAGGAAGAAATGAAGAAGATGTCGGCTTTTTATGACTTTATTAACACGCTTGACCTGGATGATTTTGATAAACGTAAATCTTAAGCCTGGCCTGTGGGGTTGAACTGATGAAAGAGAACGTTATCAAGAAGCTGATGACCTCAATGAAGTGTGATTCTTGTGGCCAGCACTATGAAATGTATGACGTAGACATCATTGGCCACCGTGAAGACATGTGGTTTCTGAAAGTGCGCTGCTCGGTGTGCCAAACACAGTGTCTGGTGGCGGCCATACTCAGAGAAAGTAAAGTGCCGGAGACCTCCAGTAGTGGCGGTGAAAGAACGGACAGACATGATGGAGAAGCGGTCACCGTCGATGACGTACTGAGTATGCGCCTTTTCCTGGCCGACTTTGACGGTAATTTCGGCGAACTCTTTGAGCAGAAGTAGCCTGGCGATAGAAATCCGATTTGGCAACTGAATAAATAGCCGGAGATAAAGAGCCCCTGAGTTAATCATGGCAGGGCTTTTTTGTTGAAGAACCGTTCGTGAAGTGAGCTTGACCTCAGTTAGCATATTTGCTATGCTGCTCAAGGCGGAGTAACCAGGCTGGCATGAGCAGGATGATAGCTGCCTTAAGGCTGATAGGGGTGGGGTTTTTTATCGGCGTTTCCATCGTGCTCGGTGTGACTGCTGGCCTCTGGCTTGATAGTAGATTCGATACCAGTCCAATTTTGGTAATAGCTGGACTTTTGCTTGGAATAACGGTTGCTTTTTATGGTGTTTATCGGATGCTATTACCCCTTATCGGGAGCAAGCGAAATGAAGGAAAAAACTGATGCCTAAATGGAGAGGTTCAGGCCTTACCTCTCCAATCGTTATCGGTGTTACGGTTGTCTTTTTACTGCTTTTCGTAATCGGTTTTATCAGCGGGCCGCTGGGGAAAAGCATACTCGGCGACCTCGGATTGCCGGGGTGGATTAGCGTTCCCCAGCCGACGCCGAAGCTGCCGGCGGAAGTCCTCTTTCACGTCTCTGGTTTCCCGGTTACCAACAGCATTATCGGCGCCTGGATTACCATGATATTTCTGGTCGGCTTTTCCTTTGTCATTACGCGCCGAATGAAGCTCGTGCCGGGCCGGTTGCAGAGCGCTTTCGAGCTTCTGCTTGGTTCCCTCTTTGATTTCTGCCAGCGGGTTGCCGGGGAGGAAAACGGACGTCGCTTTTTCCCGCTGGTGGCGACCATTTTCCTGTTTGTCGCTTTTAATGCCTGGCTGAGCCTGATTCCGGGGTTTGGCTCAATAGAAATGACCAATGCTGAAGGCCATAACGTGCATTTGCTGCGGGGCGCCAATACCGATATTAATATGCCGTTAGCCCTGGCGCTGGTGTCATTTGTCTTCGTGGAGTATTTTGGTTTGAAATCTCTGGGCTTCGGCTACGTGAAAAAATTCTTTAACGCGGGGCAGGTTTTCCATGGTTTGGCACACATAGGACGCGGCCGACTCCGCACCGGACTTGTCGCCCTGTTCAACGGGTTCATTAATATCTTCGTCGGCTTTCTGGAGGGACTGAGTGAGCTTATCCGCATCGTCAGTTTTACTTTCCGTCTTTTTGGCAACATGACGGCCGGTGAAATCTTATTGCTGATTGCCGCTTTCCTCATCCCCTGGGTATTTGCCCTGCCCTTTTATGGGCTGGAGTTGCTCGTTGGCTTCGTCCAGGCGCTGATATTTGCCGGCCTTACGCTGGTGTTCCTGACCCTGGCAGTGGCGCATCACGGGGAACAGAAGGCTTGACATAAAAATATATTATTTTCGGATAATTCTTTGAAGGAGGTAGGTAAATGGAAGCTGAAGCAATGAAAATGCTGGCGGTAGGTCTGACGGCCGGACTGGGCTTGATGGGACCAGCCCTGGGAATCGGGCTCATTGGCTATTCGGCATTGCAGGGAATAGCCCGCAACCCGGAAGCAAGCGGCCCGATAATGACCAATATGATTCTGGTCACCGCTTTTTGCGAGGCGGTTGCTATTTACGCATTAATTATCGCTATTATTCTGGCAATGGTTGTCTAGAGTAGAAAAGGGGGTAATCATGGGGCAAGATGGTATACCTGTATCCATCGGCATAATCATTGGGGCGGTGTTACTTGGCGGAATGATCATCGCCGGACTGATCACGGCGGCAGTTATCCAAATGGGATAAAAGGGGACGAGAAATGGAAGGTCTAGCTGCCCTTGGTTTTAATTTACCGGTATTGGTGGCACAAGTGGTCAATGTCATTGTCCTCTTCGTCATTTTGTATCTGGTTGCCTACAAACCGATGATGAGAATGCTTGACGAGCGCTCACGGAGGATTAAAGAAAGCCTGGCACAGGCCGACTCCGTCAGGGAACAGGCGGCTCAGGCTGAAACAGAGGTGAAAAAACAGCTGGAGGCGGCCAGCCGGGATGGGCAGGAAAAAATAGCCCGGGCGGTACAGATTGGCGAAGAGGTCAAGCAGAAGGCGCAGTTGGAAGCCAGACAGGAAGCCGAGGCACTCATCACCCGGGCCCGTTCCGAAATCCATCGTGAGCGGGATGAGGCGATTGATGAAGTGCGTAAAGAAGTGGCCGACCTGACCATACTGGCGGCGGAGAAAGTTATCGACCAGTCGCTGGACAAGAAAGCACACCGCCGGCTGATTGACAAGGTGTTGGCAGAGAGTGAAGCTCTGAAAAGAGAGTAAGGTGCTATCGCTAAGGAAATGTAATGGCGAAAAAAACTTATGCCCGGCGCTATGCTCAGGCAGTGTTTGAGATGGCGCTGCAGGCAAAAGAACTGGACAGATGGCAGTCTGACCTGACCAGGGCCGTTGCCATGGTCGGTGACGCGGAAATTGCCGCCTTGCTGGCAAGCCCCCGGCTACCTTTTGAAGAAAAAGCCGGGATATTATCCGAACTACTGGAGGGTATCAACCCCCTAGCGCTGAACCTGGTGCTTTTACTGGTTACCCGGGATAGCCTGTCAATAATTGGTGACATCGCAGATGACTACCAGCACCGCCTGGACAGTTATCGAGGTATTGAAACGGCTGAGGTAACTACGGCCGTCCCTCTCGATGATAAAGACAAAGCGAGGTTGGCCGAACATCTCGGTGCCATCGTCGGCAAGAAAGTAATCATTAAGTCCAGCCTGGACACCAGCTTAATCGGCGGCGTCGTCGCCAGGATTGGTGGTAAGCTGCTGGACGGCAGCACCCGGAGCAAACTGGCGGCGCTCAAGAAGGAATTGATAAA
>JACZSH010000137.1 GCA_022574315.1 Chloroflexota bacterium
CTCTCTTTTTAAGGAGAGAGGGATAAAGGGGGTGATGTCAACCAATAACTCCCCCTTTACCGCCTTACATCGGGATGTTGCCGTGTTTCCGCGCCGGACGTGACTCCTTTTTGTTCTGGAGCGCCTCCAGGGCGGCAATCATCTTCTGGCGTGTTTCCCCGGGCCGGATAACGGCGCTGATATAGCCCATCTTGGCCGCCTCATAGGGATTGTTGAATAGCCGGCGGTACTCCTCGATTTTCTCTTTTTCTTTGGCTTTGGGGTCGGCGGCCTCCCGTATCTCCTGCCGGTGGATAATTGCCGCCGCGCCTTCCGCTCCCATAACCGCGATTTCTGCGGTCGGCCAGGCCAGGGTGTAGTCCGCCCCCAGGCTCTGGCTGCACATGGCGATGTACGCCCCGCCGTAAGCCTTGCGTGTAATCAAAGTTATCTTGGGCACGGTTGCTTCGGAATAGCACCAGAGGAGCTTGGCACCGTGCCGGATGATGCCTCCCCATTCCTGGCTGCTCCCCGGGAGATAGCCGGGAACGTCGGTAATGGTAATCAGGGGAATATTGAAAGCATCGCAGAACCGGATGAACCGGGTCGCCTTGTCCGCGGCATTGATATCCAGGCAACCGGCCAGGTGGTTGGGCTGGCTGGCGATAATGCCCACCACGTGCCCGTTCAAGCGGGCAAAGCAGGTAATTATGTTCGGCGCATAGCGCCGGGACGGCTCCAGGATTTCCCCGTTGTCTACGATGGCGTGGATGACTTTTTTCATATCGTAGGTCTTAAAAGGTTCCGCCGGGATAACCTCGTCCAACGCCGGGTCGGCACGGTCGATAGTATCGGTGGGGGTGACATCAGGTGGTTTTTCGTCGTTGCTCGACGGCAAATAGCTCAGCAGTCGCTTTATCTCTTCGATGGTCGCTTTATCATTATCGCAGGCGAACTGGGCGACGCCGCTTTTGGTACTGTGCGCCACCGGCCCGCCCAGCTCGTCGTCGCTTATCTCCTCGCTGGTGGCCGCTTTGACCACGCTGGGACCGGTGATGTACATAAAGCTCGTCCCCTTGACCATGAAAACAAAGTCGGTCATCGCCGGCGAGTAGACCGCCCCGCCCGCCGCCGGCCCCATGATGGCCGATATCTGGGGAATAACCCCGGAAGCGCAGGAGTTGCGGAAAAAGATGCTTCCGTAGCCGTTGAGAGCGTTGATTCCTTCCTGGATGCGTGCCCCGCCGCTGTCGATGAGGCCTACCATGGGCACCTTCATCGTCATCGCCAGGTCCATCGCCTTGCATATCTTGCGGGCGTGCATCTCACCCAGCGTGCCGCCTCTGGAAGTGAAGTCCTGCGAGAAGACGCACACCGTGCGACCTGCCACCTTGCCGAAGCCGGTGACCACCCCGTCGGCCGGGATGGAGATTTCCTTCAGGTTGAAACTGGTGTTGCGGTGCTCAACGAGCATGTCCAGTTCCTGGAAGGTACCCGCATCGAAAAGGAAGTCAATCCGCTCCCGCGCGGTGAGCTTGCCCGCGTCGTGCTGCTGCCTGACGCGTTTCTCGCCGCCGCCGGCTTTTACTTCTTTTTCCCGTCTGGCCAGCTCGTCCAGTTTATCTTTCATCGTTATCTCGTCTCTCCTGCCCAACAGGCACCATCATCATACCATAATGCCCGTTTTTCAGCCAAGTTACTCGTAGTATTTATTGACCTCACCCCCTTTATCAAAGGAAAAAGAAAGAGGGGCGTCTAAGAGGAGCTGACGCCCCTCTTCTAAAGTCCTCACCCCCTTCCTCTTGGCAAGAGGAAGGGGGATACAGGGGGATAGGGTTCTCCCGAAACAGGATTGAATCAGGTTTCCAGATATGTCTAAGGGGGAACTAACAGTATGGTACCTGATGATACCAGAAGCGATTATGGAAAGCCATTTTAGCTCTAAAATAGTACGTAAAAAGACTTTTTATAATGAAACAACAAAATGACGGTTTGTGACATCAGAATCATCAAATCTTGATGGGTGGTAAGTAGTTGGCGTCTAGAAATCTATCATCCAGCTGAGATACCTGTTACCCCTTCCCCATCGCCGTATGGCATGGAATACTCCCAGAGCTACAGAAAAGCCAATGGCCATATTTGTCAGTAAAGCCAGAACAACGACTAAGCCCATTATGGGCAGCTCTCTTGATTTGATGTCCCTGGCAAACCCGGTCAGCTGGATTCCCACTAAAAGTAACATAGCTCCGATGATACTCTCGGGGAATAGGGCGAAAAGAGTGGCGATGGAACCGGCTAAGAAAAGACCCAGACTTATCTCAATGATACCTTCGATGATATTTGTACCACCTGTTCTTGCCCCAAAGTAGTACTGTCCCGCTAGGCCTCCCGCGCCATGGCACATGGGCATGCCACCGAAAAAGGGTGAAATACTATTCATGATGCCATGGTCTAGCGCCAATTTCTTCTCGGATACTGCCTTACTCGGGAAGTATTCTGTAATGAGGGTGCTGGTAGCAATGACAGCGTTGGTTGCCGTCAGTGCTATCTGAGCAAAACCTGCCAGCACCAGCCCCTGCCATATTTCGATTGGGTTAAAGATAGTAATTGGTGGTAAGGTAAAGCCAAAGTTGACTACCCCTGCAAGTTCACCCTTAAAACCCGTCACCGCAACCCCTAGAACCATCAGGACGATAGCAGCGGGAGCATACCTGTTGCTTCGGAGTACAACCACAATGAAAATGGAAACGACCCCGAGAATCCAGCCAGTGGAGACCATCTTGAATCC
>JACZSH010000138.1 GCA_022574315.1 Chloroflexota bacterium
CCAGGTGCGTGGCGCTTTACAGGAAATGGCCGAGAAAAGAGAACGCCGTTTTTCCCTCTTCCGCTGGCAGCCGCAGTGGGTAACGGCGGTCATTGTCGTCCTGGTACTGGTCGTGGCCAGCGGCGGTACCGTGGCGGCATCCGGCAACAGTATGCCTGACGAACTCCTCTACCCGGTGAAGCTGGCCACGGAACGAGTGCGCCTGACACTGACGCCTTCGGCCCTGGGTAAAGCGGAGCTTTATCTGGAGATGGCGGATAAGCGTGTCGCCGAGATAATTGTCATGGCCAACCGGGGCAAGGCGGAACACGTGGAGCAGGTCGCTCGTCGCCTTAACAGCTACCTGGCACAGGCGGCTGACCTGGTCGCTGCCCAAAATGGTGGGGTTGGCGTGGTCATGGCGCCGCCACCGGCGGCAATCCCGGAGAAGGCACCGGAGACAGCGGTGATGTTAGCGCCGGCGCCGCCCCCGACTGAGGCGAGAGTGCCCTCTTTGACCGCCCGTGGTCCAGAAGAACCAGGGCCGGAAACAAGCCTGGCCCCGGCAGGACCGATACCCGAGAAGGCCCCGGAAATAGCCGCCCGGGGACCTGAGAAGGTAAAACCCGGGTTGCAGCTGGCCCCGACGCGCCCGTTACCCGAAAAAGTGCCGGAAATAACCGCCCGGGAACCTGAAAAGCCAACGCCAGGCGTGATGAGAGTACCGGCTCCGCCGATGCCATCGACAATTGAAGCTGACGATGGAGAAAAAGATAAAGATGAGAGGGAACTGGCAAAACTTGACCGGCGGACCAGGCTGCGGATGCTCATGATACGTAATGCCATCCGGAATTCAGAGGTTCTCCGCGCGGCGTTAGTGAAAGTTCCGGAAGAGGCCCGGCCGGCCCTGCTTCGGGCGATTGCCGAATCGGATAACGCCTACGAGCGCGTGCTGGAAATCCTTGGGGAGAGGGACAAATAACCCAAGATTCTAATTCCCGTAGAGATTTCCTTCTTATTTATTCAAAGAGGGCATCCTTTTCCTTTGTAGACCCTGCTGAGAATCTAAATAGATAACCCTTTCCGATTGTAAATCCGGCAAAAAATATGAAATTCTCGAAATCGTCACTAACCAGGTGGCGATTTTTGCGTTATATATTGGTGAGACCAGTAAAAAAGGAGGTAAAAGGAAATGTCTAAAAAGATGAGGGTTATCCTCTCCATTCTGGTGGCCGTCATGGTGCTGACGCTGGGTGGTGCGGCGGCTGTCCTGGCCCAGGAAGGAGAAAACACGTTGCCAGACGAGGAAACTACCATCGAGGGGGATGAACCGGCGGTTGACCTGGAGGAACTATTGCCGCTGATTCAACAGTTCATGCCGCGGGCGGATAACGACGGTCTGCTGGCTAAAGTTGCCGGGATTCTGGGTATCCCCGAGGCAGACCTGAAAGAAGCTTTTCAACAGGCGCGCCAGGAGATGATGCAGGCGAAATGGGAAGACGCTTTTCAGCAGGCACTCATGCGTGCCCTGGAAGCAGAGCTGATTACCCAAGAAGAGGCGGACGAAATCCGGGAATGGTGGACGCAGAAACCGGATGCCCTCGATGCAAAGTTGTTCCGGCACCTTTTCCGGTTTACCAATCAGCCAGACCAACCCAAACCGGGTGTCAGGATGGGACAGCGACCCGATATAAAACCGCAGTTCCGGCCGGGAATGGGTCTGTCGGCAGGCGGTGACTTGCCGGTCAGCGCCCAGCCGGGTCTCCAGCTTAATGAAAAGCAGGCTGTGAAAATCCGGGAATGGCTGCAGAACCGCCCGGAATCTTCAAATGGCCGCTCGGTGCGGGCACGCATCTTTAATCTCCTGCGCGGACAGCCACGGATAGGCAATCAGAGTAACGGAAACGGTCCGTTACCTTTCCAGATAGAAGAATAGATAGCCGGAAACACAAACAACGCGGGGTGTCCCCTGGTGGGGCTCCCCGCTTTCTTTATCTCGCACTATTTGCCGTATCTGAGTAGCGTTCCCACTCGCTGTAAAGGCAGCCGCAGTACTGCTGCCGGTACAGGTTCATCCCCTTGGTGATGTGCCGGCTGTCCGAATAGCGCTTGCGCAGGTCGGCATATAAAAATTCCACCCCGGCTTCCCTCCCCACTTCCTCGCCAGTTTCCTTGATGAGGTCGTGCTTCTGGTGGGGGCTGATGAGCAGGGTGGTGGTGAAGCCGCTGAAACCCGTCTGGCGGGCGATTTCGGCGGTTTTTGCCAGGCGGAGACGAAAGCAATGCCGGCATCGCTCCGGTTCCTGTTCCTGCCCCGCCACCCGTCGGAAATACTCTATTACGTCGTAACCCCCGTCGATATTTAACGGCAGGTCTATCTCTGCCGCCAGGGCTTTCATCGCCCCCAGGCGGTGCTGGTGCTCGGTATAGGGGTGGATGTTGGGATTGTACCAGAGGGCGCCCACCTGGTACCCCTGCTCCTGCCAGTAACCGGCGGTATAGGCGGCGCAGTGAGCGCAGCAACTGTGAACCAGGACTGATTTCATGACTACTATCTTAGCTGTATCGTTGCTAATTATCAAGGAGGGGGGAGGCGGTTAAAAAGAGGGGCGTCAGCCCCTCTTCCCTATTTCCTCCCCCTCTCCTTTTACCGTGGTGTACGAAAGGCGAAACTCCCGCCGTCTCCTGCGGCGTGCTGGATGGGGGCATGGGAATAGTATAATACACTTTAGCTTCTGAGTCATCCATATCAATC
>JACZSH010000043.1 GCA_022574315.1 Chloroflexota bacterium
ACATCTCGGAGGTAGCCAGGTGCGCGCCAAAGAAGTCGCAGCTGAACAGTATCCTGTCTTCTCTCAGGTAGGTGACCATCGTCTCCGGCCAGTGCACCCACGGAGTGTAGATAAACTCCAGCGTCTTGTCGCCCAGCGTCACCGTCTCGCGGTCGTCAACCGTGATAATCTTCTCTTCCGGGACCTGGAGCAGGTCTAGCAGCATCCCCCGGCATTTTGGGCTGGCGATAATTTTCGCTGCCGGGTATTTTTCGATTATTACCGGTAGCGTCCCCGAATGGTCCTGCTCGGCGTGGTGTGCCACCACGTAATCTATTTTATCTACTCCCAACCGTGCCAGGTGACCCAGCAGCACCTCCTGCATCGACGGGTCCACCGTGTCGATTAATGCCGTCTTTTGGCTGCCTTTCACCAGGTAGGAATTGTAACTCGTCCCTTCGGGGAGCGGTATCAGGGCATCGAACAGACGCCTGTCCCAGTCGATTGCCCCCACCGAGTAGACGTTGGGTCTTATTTCTCTGTGCTTCATCCCGCGGCGTCCTTTCCGTTTTATTCCCGGTTACCCCTCGTTTTCGGAAGCGTCCGGCTAACCTCCGTCCAGGGACGGGTGTTCCTTGCCCACAAACCATGATACCGGGTCTACCATGTACTCGTAGTAATCCTGCAGCACCTGGTGATGTCCCCTCTCCTGGGCGGCCAGGGCATCGTAAAAAGCTCTCTGTGTGTCGTACTGGGCTCTCCCGCTTTGCGCTTTATAGAAGTCAAAGCTCCTATTTTCCATGGTCATTGCTGTCTGCACGGCCTCTAGTTCGGTGTCTAACGCCCGTTTCCCGGTATCCAGGGCTTCGGTCGCCCGGGCGAAGATGGTCTCCGGCTTCTCGCCCTTACCCGGACTGGCCTCTATCTCCGGCCAGCCTTTTTTACTCCTGACCGCCCGGTATATCTCTTCAAATTTCTGGCGGTGGATATCTTCCTCCGCGGCCAGTGATTCGAGAAGTTTCCTGCCTGTTTCGTTGCCGCTCGCCCGGCTGGCTTTCAGGTAAAACGCCTTGCCGTCGGTCTCCATCTGGATAGCCGTTTGCAGTCCTTCCAGGGTCTTGTCTTGTTCGTCTGTCATCGCTGCCTGATTCCTCTTTACCTCTTTCGCGCTACTTCGGGCATCACATACAAATATTATACATCTTTTTTATGCTATAATTAATAGATAAAAGTGACTTTCGGCGGGTAACCTTGAAATTAGGCCACTAAATATTAGGAGGTGGTTTGATGAAAGACGTCAAATATGTCTGTCCGGGATGCGGGTTCGAGTCGGCGGTCGCCGGTTCATGTCCGGAGTGCCAGCGGATGCTGGTGGCCACCTGCGCGGAATGCGGCAATCCTCTGGTAGGTGAGCAGGTTAGCGCCTAAGATTAATAACCGTATACTAAATATATTCATTTAAGTAAAAGGAGGCAATGAATGTCAGATAAAAACGTGGTCATTTATACTACTCCCACCTGACCTTTCTGCCATCGGGCGAAAGAGTATCTTTCGCAAAAAGGTATCCCCTTCACCGAATACGATGTGGCGGCTGACCGGGAGAAAGCCAAAGAGATGATTCAGAAGTCGAAGCAGATGGGGGTTCCCGTCATCATCATCGGCGATGAGATTATGGTTGGCTTTAACCAGTCCAAGATGGACAGCCTGCTCGCGGCGTAGTCCGGAAAAACTCAAACACAACTCTGGTCTTGGTAATTGTGAGGCGACCATGTACGAATTAATAATCATCGGGGGCGGCCCGGCCGGCCTCGCCGCCAGTGTCTATGCGGCGCGAAAACAGCTCAATACCCTGCTCATCAGCGGCGATATCGGCGGCCAGATAAACACCACTCTCGGTATTGAAAACTACCTCGGTTACCAGTTCATTGAAGGCCCGGAGCTGATAAGCAAGTTCCAGACCCAGATTAGCCAGTTCCCCATCGACCAGAAAATAGGTGAAAAAGTTACCCGGCTGGAAAAGGTTAAAACGGGATTTGAAATTACCTCGGATTCCGGGGAAAAATATCAGGCCCGGGCGGTCATATTCGCCACCGGGAAGAAACCGCGTAAGATAAACGTTCCCGGAGAAACGGAATTGACCGGCCGTGGCGTCACTTACTGCGCCATCTGTGACGGTCCCATTTTCGCCGGGCAAAAAGTGGCTGTGGTCGGTGGTGGCAACTCCGGCGTGGAAGCCGCCCTGGACATGGCTAAAATCGCCGAGCACGTTAATCTCGTTTCCAACACGCCCCTGACCGGTGACGCCGTCCTGGTTGACCAGCTGGCCGCTCTGAAGAACCTGACCATATTCACTGAATACCAGCCACTGGAGATTAAAGGTGACGGGCTGGTCGAAGGCATGCGCATAAAAAACCTCAAGAATAACGAAGAGAAGTTTCTCGATGTTACCGGTATATTTATCGAAATCGGCCTGGTGCCCAACACCGATGTCGTTCAGGAGCTTGTCGAGCTTAACCAGTGGCGGGAAGTCCGCGTCACGGCTAATAACGAGACCAACGTACCCGGGCTGTATGCCGCCGGTGACGTGACCGATATTCCGGAAAAACAGATTATTGTCGCCGCCGGAGAAGGCGCCAAGGCGGCCCTTCAAGCCCATCGTTACTTACAGCGATTGGCTCCGTAGCCCGGCGTTTCCTGAAAATAGGGAGGTGGCCCATGGTAAAAGAAGTCGACAAAAAGGGAAAGACTGCCTTTGCCTGTGAAGAGTGCGGCTATGTCTACGAGGAGAAAGAGTGGGCGGAGAAATGCCAGACCTGGTGCAGCGAGAAGCAGTCATGTAACCTGGAGATAACCGAACACGGCGCGCCGCCGGAATAAGCCGCCCCCGTTTATCTTCGGTCAGCCGGGCAACCCCTGGCCGGTTCTTTCCCCACTGCTCACCCTGGCCTCAGGTGACACACGTGCCGTTATTCCGCCCGGTTAACTTTTTCTGTTTCCGGCGCACTCTGTGGCTTGACTTTGGTCATGTTCTTCAGGTCGCGCTGGTATCCGCATTGCAGACACTGCTCGTACCATCCGTACACGTCTTTGTCTATCAGTACGTCGCCCTTGCATCTTGGGCAACTCTTAAATCGTAACATGCCGATCACTTCCTCCGTCTTAAACTCGGTTTGCCTCTAAACCGTAGCCTCTGGTAACTTCCTTATTTATCATCATCGCTTAGCGTTTGATTGCTTTCCGTATCGCGCCCATCAGTTCTTTAATCTGCTCCTCGCCATGTTCGGCGCGGATGGCTCCGGCGACGCAACCCTCGATGTGCTTCTGCAGGACCAGCAGCGAAATCTCGTCGGTCGCCGCACAGAGCGCGCTCAGTTGTTGCACGATGTCTATGCAATATCGGTCCTCCTCAAACATGCGCTGGATACCCTTGGCTTGCCCTTCTATTTTCTTCATCCTGGACAGCAGGGCTGGCTTTTCACTGGAATAACGGTACCCCTGTTCTGAGTCGGACACCTGACTTGCTCCTTCCGTACCTTAGAGTAGCTGTTCAAGAGGTATACCTTGAAATATACTCTATACTGGCATACAGTATTCGATTTGTCAAGTGCCTTCCGCCAGGGTTTTATTTGCATTTGGTTGAATCCATTTGTCATTGTATTGTCATTGCGAGGAGCGCCGCGACGAAGCAATCTCTAATATAGCTGAACAATCGATATAGATTGTTTCGCCTTCGGCTCGCCATGACATCACCAACCATGCCTCCTCTAAAAAACCCCCATTGGCCTGCCTCCCCGGCGGATATATCATCTTATACTGAAGTGCCTCTCATATATGTGACCAATGTCATATTATCCCCGGTAATAAGCAGCGTATATTATAAATACCGGTGGTGCCGCTCACCGGCGGTGAAAAGCGCGGCGTTCGTTTTTATGCTACAATAATTGACCGGTAGCTGGTACTTCGTCGTACTGATACGGTATGATTAAGACTCACCGGAAACAACGACTGAGGAGTGTGTCGATGGAAGTGGCTGAGGCTCTGGCGCTCATCGATAAAATAATCGAGGAGCACCGGATTATCCTCGGTGATATCCGGGACTTCACGCAGGACACCAATGACGTGGTGGCCATGCGTGGGCTTGACCAGACCCGGGAAGATTTTGTGCCCGGCCGGCTGGAAGACCAGAAACAGTCGTTAGGTAACTGGCAGGAATCGTTATTGGCGGTTGACCGTGGGATTCAGGCGCACTTCCATCGGGAAGAAACGGCCCTGGTGGACGCCGTTGCCGAGTACGGAGATAACGACCTGGCGTCAGTCCTGCGCCACTGGCTTGCGGAGCATAAAGAGCTTAGAGAGCGACTGGGCAGGATGAAGCAGGACGTCGCCGGTCTGGTCATTGATACCTCGGCACAGAGTGTCTGGCAGGAAAAGGCCTGGAGCATCCGGGTTTACATGACTCATACCGGCAAACTGTTTGACGTGCATGCCCGCGGTGAGCAGGAAATGATGCTAAAATTACGTAACTTATTAGGCGCTAAAGTTGAAAATACCTCCTGACCGGTTCCCGGCCGGAAAATTGCTATCAAAGTAAAGGTGTCCGAATGAGACAGGTATATCTCGATAACGCAGCCACTACCCCGCTCCTCCCCGAAATTGCGGACGAAATGATGCCCTATCTGGGAAAGTATTTCGCCAATCCTTCCTGCCTTCACGATTGGGGAGATGCCCCGCGCGAAGCCATGGAAAATGCCCGACTCCAGGTGGCCAATCTGATTGGCGCCCGGAGTGAGGAGATAATCTTCACCGGCAGCGGTACCGAGAGCAACAATTTTGCTATCAAGGGACTGGCGATGGCTCGGCAGGCGAAAGGGAAACACGTCGTCGTCTCCGCCATTGAGCATTTTTCGGTGCTCCACTCGGCAAAAACGCTGGAAAAGTGGGGCTTTGAGGTAACTCTGGTACCGGTGGATGGACAGGGTCTGGTCGACCCTGACGCCGTGCGCCAAAGCCTGCGCCCGGATACCGTTCTTGTTTCCATCATGCACGCCAACAGTGAAGTAGGCACCATCCAGCCCATCGCCGAGATTGCCCGCATCACCAGAGAAAACAACGTCCTTTTTCATACTGACGCCGTGGCCACGGCCGGCACCATCCCCGTTGACGTCACCGGACTGGGTGTGGACGCCCTGAGTCTGGCGGCCAGCCAGTTTTATGGCCCTAAAGGGGCCGGCGCCCTCTGGTTAAAAAAAGGTGTCCGCATCATGCCCCTGCTCGATGGCGGCGTACAGGAAGGAGGCCGCCGTGCCGGCACGGAAGACGTCCCGGCCATTGTCGGCCTGGGCAAAGCCGCCCAACTGGCCGCTGGCAGCTTGACCGACCGCTTGAACCGCCTCACTTCTCTCCGTGACCGCCTCCTGGCGGAGTTGCCGGCTAAAATAGAACACGTTATCGTCACCGGTGTCGCCCTTCCGGCTCAGCACCGGCTTCCCGGGCACGCCAGTTTCTGCGTTGAGTTTATTGAGGGCGAGTCCATGCTCATGCTCTTAAACATACAGGGAGTTGCCGTCGCCAGCGGTTCCGCCTGTACCTCGCGTGCCCTGAAAGCTTCTCACGTGCTCATTGCCATGGGCTTGTCCCATGAGCTGGCCCAGGGCTCCATTCTTTTTACCCTCGGGATTGACAATAATCATGAAGACGTGGATTATGTACTCGAGGTGATGCCGCCCGCCGTTGACCGACTGCGCCAGATGTCACCTCTCTACGCAAAGTTCACCAGAACAGGCAAAGGAGGCGGTTGATATGCCGATATATAGCGAAAAGGTCATGGAACATTTCATGCACCCGCGTAACGTCGGGGAAATTGAGAACCCTGACGGCGTTGGCAATGTCGGCAACCCGGTGTGCGGTGACATGATGTCTTTTTATATTAAAGTTAAAGATAACCGGCTCGAAGACGTCAAATTCAAGACCTTCGGTTGCGGCGCGGCCATTGCCGTTTCCAGTATCGTCAGTGAGATGGCTATCGGCCGGACGTTGGACGAGGCACGCAATATCACTGCCCAACTGGTCGCTGACGAGTTGGAAGGCTTGCCCAAGAATAAGTTCCACTGCTCCAACCTGGGCGCCGAGGCTCTGAACAATGCCATTGACGATTATCTTGAGAAAAAGAAAAAACAAGGAGGCGAGGAGTGATGCCTGAACACGAAGAACCCAGGACACGCCAGTTCTGTCCCTACTGTGATGAAGAGATGCTGGCGCCGGACGGCGCCGGCTGCCAGACTTGCGGTATTACCGTGTTTTACTGTCCCCGGTGCCGAAGTCCCGTGCCTCGCGACCTGAAGAAATGCCCCGAATGTGGTGCTGAGATTAAGGGCGAAGCAGCCTGAAAGGAGATAAACAAATGGTAGAAGAAAAAGAGAAACTGAGCATTGTTGTCTTCAGCGGTGAGCTTGACAAGGTACTCGCCGCCTTCATGCTCGCCACCACCGGTGCCAGCATGGGCATGGCCGTCACCATGTATTTTACCTTCTGGGGGCTGAATGCCATCAAGAAAAAAAGCGGCACCATCCGGTCAAAAGGGCTGATGCGGAAAATGCTGAACCGCCTCAACCGCGGCGGCACCAATCGTTTGAAAATGGGACATTTTCATATGCTCGGACTCGGTACCTGGATGATGAAAAAACTGATGAAAGAAATCAACCTGCCGTCCATTGACGAGTTTTTCGAAATGACTAAATCCATGGACGTGAAAATCATCGCCTGCACCACTTCATGTGGTTTCATGGGACTCGGAGAAGACGCTTTCCGTGATGAAGTCGATGTTATGACCGGCGCCGCCTATTTCCTGGGTGAAGCCAGAAAATCAAAAGTGACCCTTTTCATCTAGACCCCCATTCTCATTGACGCGACAAGGAGGAAACAATGAAGGCAGACCAGACCCTGGATTGTATCGGGCTTTATTGCCCGATGCCTATCGTCAAGACCGCTCAGAAAATAAAGGATTTAAAAACCGGTGACGTCCTTGAAATATTATCGGATGATATCGGGATAAAACTGGATATGCCCGCCTGGTGTGATTCCACCGGCCACGAGTACCTGGGAACCGAAGAAGCCGGCACCGAAATCAAGGTCTACGTTAAAAAGACACATGAATAATTTCCTCCTGCCGGAATATCAGGAGGTGGCTCAATGACAGAACAGGTTACCCTGCTGGTAAATGAGACCCCCATCCCGCTCGATTATTTTGTCGAAGGGTTTGTCGGTCATACCCTCAGCGGTATCGTCGCCGCGCTGAAAGGCACCGGAGAAATCGTCTCTCTGGATGTCGCCATTGACGGTGAAAGCGTGTCGGTTACTCTCAACGGTGCCGACGTGCCGGTTAACCTCTTCGCCTCTAAAATCATCCGGAATACCCTCACCGGCCTCGTCTCTTCGCTGAAAGGTGTCGGCGTCACCGAAAAGATAGCCATCGCCATCCGGCGCTAGCCCCGGAGCGGTCAGGCCGCCCTGGGAAGGCTGACTTTTTTCATCAGCAGCAGCGCCAGTACCGACAGGGCCACGCTGCTCAGGGCAATACCGTTAAACACGGACAGGATATCGAATTCGTCCATGAAAAAGCCGGCCACCGGGTACAGCAAGCTCATTCCTTCCATTCCCAGGCCGAAGTAAATGCCGAATACGGTCGCCCTGATCCGGGCGGGCACACTGTCCATCAGGAAGGGCTGTACCGCCGCCTGCCTCATGTACATGAGCATGCCGAACAGTACCATGACCACTATCAGTCCGGCGTTATACTCCAGCCGGATCAGCAAATACAGGACGGGGCCGGTCGCTGCCAGCGTCAGGAATATCGTCTGCTTTCGTCCCCACCGGTCGGATAGCCACCCTCCCAAAAGGCTGCCCAGTATGCCGCCGCCTCTGGTGATGCCGATTAGCAGCGCCGCCGTGGTCGGGGTAACCCCCAGTCCGTCCACCAGGTATATCGGGAAAAAAGCCAGGACGGTGCCCCCGAGCAGCTGTATCATTATTGCCAGGCCGATGATGATGGCTATCGGCCGCAGGACACTTAAAATACCCGGCCTGCTCCGCTTCTGCCGGTTGACACCGGAGTCGTCATCGGAGAATATTTTGACAGCTTCCTGGCCTCTCTCTTCCGGGCTCCGGCGCCTCAGTTTCTTCAGCACCAGGGGGACCGCCACCACCGCCGGTATCCCCATGGCGAAAAAGGCATACCGCCAGCTCATTATGCCGGCGATGAGCCCGCCCAGGATTGGCCCCAGCGCGTAACCGATGCTGCCGCCCATCATGTGCAGGGCGATTACTTTCCCCCTCTTGTCCGCCGCGTAATACGCCGAGAGCAGCGATACTGCCGAAGGGTGATAGCCGCCGGCAAAAATACCCATGATAATTAAAATCGCCAGCATCGAGTAGTAGGATGGACTCAGCCCCACCGCCAGGGAGGAAAGCCCGATGCCCCCCAGCCCGACGGCGATAACCACCTGCGGGCGGACACGGTCGCCAATCCATCCTCCCGGAAACTGGGATAGTCCGGCAGTGATGGTATAAGCGGCCAGCAACAGTCCGGATTGAAAATAGTTCAGTCCCAGGGATATCTTGATAAGTGGCAGCAGCGCCGCCAGCAGTCCGGCGCACAGGTCATGGCTGAAGTGGGTATAAGTGAAAAAAGTGGCCGTGTTCCCGCCCCACTGCTGGTAAACCGTTCCTTTTTTATCTCTCAACAATGCTTTGCTGCTCTCTGTCTGTCATCGGCGGATGTTATCGGGTAGCGCTCTGCCCGACACAATCATAATCTTTGCCGTACGCGGGCGCAAGTTTATTTCCCTCCGTCCCGTCGGGCGTCTCGGTTGAAGAGTCACGCTCCATAAGTTATAATTAGCTTGGTAGTCTTATCCCCGGGGAGGTCAATTTGCTCAAAAGCCACAGTTGCGGAGAACTCAGGGATGAGCATATCGGTGACGTGGTGACCTTGGCCGGGTGGGTCGACCGCCGCCGTGACCACGGTGGTTTAATCTTCATTGACCTTCGGGACAGAGAAGGTATCGTCCAGGTAGCTTTCGACCCGGAAAAATCGGCCTCCAGCCATGAAGTCGCCGGCGACCTGCGTAACGAGTACGTGGTCAAGATTATCGGTGAGGTCGTCCGGCGTCCGTCAGGTACTGAGAACTCCCGCCTGCCCACCGGCCAGATTGAAATTACCGCCCGGGAAGTGTCCATCCTTAACCCGTCAAAAACACCGCCCTTTTACATCAACGAGGAAACTGACGTGGACGAGAGTCTCCGTCTCAAGTACCGCTACCTTGACCTCCGCCGTCCCCGGATGAAGGCGAATATCCTTTTCCGGCATAAAACAGTCAAGTTCATCCGTGATTTTCTTGATGCCGCCGGATTTATTGAAGTAGAGACTCCCATCCTGATTAAAAGCACTCCGGAAGGCGCCCGCGATTACCTCGTTCCCAGCCGGATTCACCCCGGGGAGTTCTATGCGCTGCCTCAGTCACCCCAGCAGCTCAAACAGCTGCTGATGGTCGCCGGCCTGGAGAAATACTACCAGATTGCCCGCTGTTTTCGTGACGAGGATACCCGCGCCGACCGTCAGCCGGAGTTCACCCAGCTCGACCTTGAAATGAGCTTTATCGATGAGGAAGATATCCTCGTCCTTTTTGAAGAGCTTTTCACCTCCCTGGTGGAAACCCTGAAACCCGGCACGCGGGTGAAGCGGCCTTTCCCGCGTATCGGTTACGCTGATGCCATGGACCGCTACGGCTCTGACAAGCCTGATTTACGCTTTGGCATGGAGATAAAAGACCTCTCGGACATCGTTGCCCAATCTGATTTCTCTATCTTTCGCAACACCGTCGCCGACAGTGGTCGGGTCAAAGGCATCTGCGCGCCTGGTTGCGCCCATTATTCCCGCCGACAGCTTGATGAGTTGAATCGACTGGCTCAAGACTTCGGTGCCGGCGGACTGGTAACTATTGCCCTCGGTGACTCCACCGGAAAGCTGGACGATTTAACCATGGCGATGGTGAAGTCCACCGCCGCCAAATACTTGACTATCGATGAAATAAAGCGGATGGCTTCTTCCCTCCAGGCCGGTCTCGGTGACCTTCTCCTTATCGTCGCCGCGGCTCCGGACCTGGTTAATACCGTCCTCGGCCGGCTTCGGCAGGAGCTCGGCAACCGGCTTGGTCTGGCCGACCCGGATGCCCTGTCTTTTGCTTACATCGTCGGTTTCCCCCTGCTGCGTAAAGATAATGCCTCCGGGCAGTGGACTTCGGAACACCACCCCTTCACCGCGCCCTGGCCGGAAGATATTCCTTTGTTGGACACCGCCCCCGCTAAAGTGCGCGGACGCCATTATGATATGGTCTGTAACGGCTATGAAATCGGCGGCGGCAGCCTCCGGATTTACACCTCCGAATTACAAAAGAAGGTTTTCCGGCTCCTCGGCTATACCGATGAGGAGATTACCGAGCGTTTCGGCCACATGCTGGAGGCTTTTGAGTTTGGCGCCCCGCCCCACGGCGGCATCGCCCTCGGTATCGACCGCATCGTCATGCTGATGGTGGGCGCGGAGACGATACGTGAGGTCATCGCTTTCCCCAAAAACCAGGCGGCCATGGACCTGACCATGAATGCGCCTTCTCCGGTAACCGAAGAGCAGCTGTCTGACCTCCACATCAGTCTGCGAGAAGAATAACGGATGGTTGACAT
>JACZSH010000139.1 GCA_022574315.1 Chloroflexota bacterium
TAGCGCAGCCACCAGAGAATATCTAGCGATACCGGCTGGTGTACCATTCTTTTCTCCGAGGCTTCCTCCGGCTCACGAAACCAGGTTGTTCCGTCGCATAAAAGGTGCTCGTGAGCCATGGTAATCCCCAGCTCTGCCGGAGAAATCAGCCCCAGCACCGTCTGGACCTTGCCTTTGATTTCTGACCTGTTCACGTTTTCTGTTCCTTTCCCGTCCCCGGTATTATTGTTCCTGAGCGCCGTCCCGGGTTTTCCCGGCGGTGTCTAAAAACGAAGACAGGCTGATTCGCCAGCCTGTCCTGTTTTGTTTAATCGGTTATCTTTCATGCTCGCTTCGGGTCGCTTAAGACTCAAAATAAAGTTCCAGCGCCTGGGTCTCCGGGTCGATACTCCTCTTCATCTCCACGTCGATAATCTCGGCGAGCACTATTTCGCAGTAAGAGAGAACGAGGCAGCCTTCCACGAGATGCCCTCCGTAAGCCCGGCCGTCTTCGAGGCCGGAAGAAATGGTAATATGACAGTGCATGTGCACTTCACCATCTTTATTGGCGATATTTCCCGTCAGGGAAAGCACTTCCAGAGGCTCTTTTTTCGACGTGTAGATGCGGTTCCGGTCGGTAATCGGGAACTTATCGGGGAACAGCCTGACGTTGCGCAGGGTTATCTGGCTGAGACTGCCGGCGCCGGAAAGGATAACCCCGGACCGAAAATTGTTCTGCCGGGCGCTTTCCTCCAGCGACTTCATAACGTCGCAGCCGGGTCCCAGCCGCATCACCACCAGCCGCCCCAGTTTCCCTTCGCTCATTCTTATCTTTTCAAACTCTTTCATCGTTCACCTTACCTTTAAAAACTGGCCTTAATATGACGGGCTGAAGCGGTGTGTGGAATCCGGAATGGTGCTATCGAAGAAATGTTACTCTCTCCGTCGGCTGGCTGTCAAGCCAGTTGCATTGACAATTTCCGCTCGTCTTACTAGACTGGAAAGGCAATCACCGGCGTATTGAGCGGGAAAACCGTTCTGATTTCTCCGCCGGTTTGAGGCCACTCATTCAATTTAGATGATGGAAGGAGTAAATACATGGAAGCCATGGAAGCCATTTTATCCCGGAGAAGTATCCGCCGTTATGAGGCGGGTAAAGTTCCGGAAGAGCTGATACAGAAGATGCTGGCCGCGGCGATGAGCGCCCCGTCGGCAAGCAATGAACAGCCCTGGCATTTTATCGTCATTGACGACCGGCGCATCCTGGATGAAATCCCCGGCTACCACCCGTTTGCCGGTATGCTCAGGGAGGCTTCTCTGGCCATTGCCGTCTGCGGCGATTTGGCATTGCAGAAGTACGAGGGGTACTGGATACAGGACTGTTCGGCGGCCACCCAGAATATCCTGCTGGCCGCCCATGCGCTGGGTCTGGGTGCCGTCTGGCTGGGTGTCCATCCCCGCGAAGACCGGGTCGAAGCCACTCGGAAACTGCTCTCGATTCCTGAAAACGTCCGGCCGCTGTGTCTTATCGCCGTCGGCTATCCCGCGGAGCAGAAACCCCCTTCAAATCGCTATAACGTTTCCCGGCTCCACCGTAACCGTTGGTAATCACCGCGCCGGCTGGCTCCGGGGGCTAAAAACCGCCAAACAGGGGGATTAATTTGTTCCTGTCATCTTCGGTAGGGAAGGGAAGTGGTGACCGCTACAGAAGCTTTTCCTTCAACGCCTTTAGATTAACCACGTCTTCCCGGTTGTATTTGAGCAGTCTATCCAGGGCTTCCAGGTCGAAGTAGTCCCGATACCGCCACCACAATCTCACCGCTTCAAGGCCGTCCACTGCGGTCAGTTCCCGCTTAATGCCCAGTTGTCTTTCCACGGCTTTGAAACCGCCGTAGAGGTTGTTCCGCCAGCAGTCGTACATTAAGTCCTGGTGCTGGAAGCGTTCCGCCAGGTTAACCCCCAGCGCATAGTCGATGAAAGGAAGGTCAAACCGACTTCCGTTATAGGTATAGATAACCGCCACTCCGGCCAGGGCCTCCAGCAGGGTAGCCGCCGTTATCTCTTTCCCCACCAGTTGCCTGAACTCGGAGTTGTCTCCATTACAGAGGTGAATCCCGATAACGGTGAGTTCACAGTTACGCGGCGATAGCCCCGTTGTCTCGATATCCAGATAGGCTTCGCAGTTCGACGGCAGCAGTACGGTGCCTCCTCGTCTTTGGGGGGAATCGGTAATTATCCCGCTTTAAAACTTACCCTGCCGGGTGCCATTCCTTTTCCTGGGTCGGTTTGGCGATTCGGTCGGCGTATAATTTTCCTCTTTAATACTTACCCTGCCGGGCGTCATTCCTTTTCTTGGGTCGGTTTGGTGATTCGGTCGGCGTATAATTTCAGGCCGGCCGTGATAACGTCGGCGATGGCGGTTCGTCCAGTCTCCGGCTCTTTGGGCTGCTCCAGCTTTTGCCGTATCTCGTTCAGTTCGGTTAATATCCGGTCTATCTTTTCGGCATCCCGGAGGCGCTTTTGCTGCCCCAGACCTATGGTGACCACCCCGGCGCCGGTCAGTCCCAGGGCAACCTGTAACGGTATCGGCGACACAAAAAACGCCAGCACTATCACGCTCGCTCCCAGCAACATGGTCACCCGGCTCAGGTACCGGTCGGCGGCATTAATCACTGATTTGATAAATCTCATCTTGACCTCACCGGGTAATCGGCTTCCCCCGGATTGAGTCTAAAGGTTAGCCTGGAGTAT
>JACZSH010000044.1 GCA_022574315.1 Chloroflexota bacterium
CGGAAAATTGCCGCTATGCAAGACCCCCTCATTCCCCCCCTTCCCCGCTACATCGCGCCCTGGGAAGGCCCCGCCGACCCCGCCGCCAACCGCTTCCCGCTGCAACTGGTCAGTCCTCATTCCCGGGCCAGAGTCAACTCGCAATGGCACCGCATCGCCCGACTGGAAAAGCTGGCCGACGACGATGTCTGGTTGAATCCGGCGGACGCGCTCCCCCGGGGTATCACTACCGGCGACCGGGTAGAGATATTTAACGACCGCGGCCGGCTGGTCGCCACCGTCCGGGTGACCGGTGATATTATGCCCGGAGTGGCCAGCCTGGATGCCGGGGCATGGTTTGAGCCGGACGGGCACGGTGTCGACCGGGGGGGTTGCGTCAACGTCCTCACCCTGGATAAAGCCTCTCCGGCAGGCTCTTTCGCCTGCAACAGCTGCCTGGTGCAGGTAGCCAAAATAGCTTAAGAGAATTTTTGCGCCTGGCCGCTTCAGCCCGCCCGCCACCCGGTTCTTTTATCCCCCCGTGGTTGACGCAATCGAAGGCTTATTCTATGATATTATATCGGCTACCGATTATTCCGGTGGCTGCCGGCATCAGGTGAAGGCACATGAAAACTTTAGATCCTCGTCAGTCTATTGAACGGAACATCGCCATGGAGCTGGTGCGCGTCACTGAAGCGGCCGCCATGGCCGCTGCCCGTTACCTGGGCATGGGCAACAAAGAACTGGTTGACCAGGCGGCGGTGTCTGCCATGCGTGGCGTCCTGGGCGATATCCGGATGGATGGCATTGTCATCATCGGCGAAGGAGAGAAAGACCAGGCACCCATGTTATACATTGGAGAGCGCATTGGTGACGGCTCTGACCTGAAGGTCGATATCGCCGTTGACCCTATCGACGGTACCAATCTGGTGGCGAGAGGGCTGCCCGGCGCCCTGGCCGCTATCGCGCTTTCGGCCAGAGGCACCATGAACTGCCCGAAACAGTTTGTCTATATGAATAAAATCGTCACCGGACGTGAGGCAAAAGACGTCATCGATATCAACGCGCCGGTCGCCGAAAACCTGGAGAACATCGCCCGGGCTAAAAAAAGAAAGGTGTCGGAAATTACGGTGGTGGTCCTGGACAGGCCGCGCCATGAACAGTTACTGGCCGAAATTCGGAGTGCCGGCGCCCGGATAAAATTGATTTCGGACGGCGATATTTCGGCCAGCATACAGGCGGCTCTGCCTGAAACGGGAGTGGATGTGCTGATGGGAATAGGCGGCATGACTGAGGGAGTCCTCTCCGCCGCCGCCACGCACTGCATCGGGGGTAGTATCCAGGGCAAGGCATGGCCCCGTGATGAAAAGGAAAAGGAAGCGGCCAGAGTCGCCGGGGTTGACCTGGACAAAGTTTATCATACGGAAGACCTGATAACCAGTGAGGACGTGTTTTTTGCCGCCACCGGGGTCAGCAGCGGCGAATTACTCAAAGGAGTCCGTTATTTCAGCGGCGGAGCGCAGATACAGTCTCTGGCCATGCGCTCTCGTTCCGGCACCATCCGCTGGATTGATGCCTGGCATAACTTCGAGCAGCTTGATAAGCTGGACATTTAACCCGGTGAATAGATAGTTAAATCAGGGCTTACCCCACCTGGTCCACCCGGTATTTCTTGACCACCGCCTCGTCCAGCTCGATGCCCAGGCCGGGCTTATCCGTCAGGTCGATGTAACCGCTTCGGTTAATCCGCACCGGTTCGCGCAGCAGGTTCTCCCTTAACGGATTGTAGTTCCGGTCGAATTCCTGCAGCAGGCTGTTCGGTATCGAGGCGCTGAAATGCAGGTTGGCCACCAGCGCCACTGCCGAAGAGAAGGAGTGCGGCACGCAGTAAATATTCCAGGCGCTGGCCATACCGGCGATTTTTTTCGCCTCCGTGATGCCGCCGCACCAGGTGACATCGGGCTGGCCGATATCAATCGCCTTGTTTATTATCAGGTCGCGGAAGCCGTAGCGGGTAAACTCGTTCTCGCCCGCCGCCACCGGCGTATCCAGGGCGGCGGCTACCGCCGCGCTGCCTTCGATATCCTCGACCGGTACCGGTTCCTCGAACCAGAAAATATTGTATTCCTCCATCCTCCGGCCTATCTTTATCGCCTGGTAGGATGTGTAGGCGTTATTGCCGTCCACCATCAAATCGATATCGTCACCGATGGCCTCCCTGACCGCCCTGACACGTTCGACATCCTCCGCCGGGCTCAGCCGCCCGATTTTCATCTTCACCCCCGTAAAACCTTCCTGGACGTATGAAGCCATCTCGCCGGCCAGTTCTTTTATCCCTTTGCCCGGAGCGTAAAACCCGGCGCTGGCGTAAGCCCGGATTTGCTCATGGCAGCCGCCCAGCAGCCGGTAAAGGGGCATTCCGGCCGCTTTAGCCTTGATGTCCCACAGGGCGATGTCGATACCGCTCATGCCGGCGATTATCACCCCTTTGCGGCCGTGTTTTATCGTCCGCTGGTACATTTCTTCCCAGAGCCGCTCGTTATTCAGCGGGTCCTCCCCGATAAGATAGTCCCGCAGTTCTTTTTCAATAACCATCTTGGTTATCATCGGCGGTCCGCCGAAGTAAGCCGCCTCCCCGATTCCGGAAAGCCCCTCATCGGTATCCACCCGGACGATAACGGCGCTCCGGTGGGGCAGGGTATAGGTGGCATCCATAATCGGCTTGTCCATCTGGCAGGTGAGTACCATGGCCTCAACTCTGGTAATCTTCATCGGCGTACCTCTTTTTATTAATTTTCAATCGGGTCTGAGCTACTTCATTATTTTCTGGCAGCTTCATTTTCAACATGCCGGCGGCGGAACAGTTTGTTCCTTTACCCACTCTAGGCGACGAAACGCGCTGACACATACCCGAAACGGTCAAAGGTAACCCGGTAGCACGAGCCCGCCTCCGGCGGCACCGCCGGATGCGGCGTGCCGGATATGATGAATTCCCCGGCGGACAGACCGATATCGTACTCAGCCAGCTTATTCACCAGGTTGACTATCGGCTGGACGGGATTACCCAGTACGGCGACGGTTGCCGTCGTCGCGATTACCTCGCCGTCTTTTTCCAGTATCAGGCCGATGTTCCGCAGGTCAATCCCATCGATGGGGGTAAATTGTCCGCCGAGCATGACCATAGCCGCCCCGGAACCATCGGCGATGATGTCCTGGGCTTTCTTTGGCTTCTCAAGACAACGGGAATCGGCGATTTCAAAGGCCGGGATAACGCCGGCAATGGAGGCCATTACTTTGGCCAGCGTGACGGGTCCTTTGAGGTCATGCTTCAACACGAAAGCCATCTCACCTTCGAGAAAACCACGACACAGGCGGCTCTTCGAAACCGGTTCGCCTTCCGGAACCATCATCGAGGCGAAAATATGCCCGTAAACCGGTTCATTGACGTTAAACATCTCCTGCATCTTTTTGGCGGAAAGGCCCACCTTCCGGCCAACCACCGTATCACCGTTCTTGATTCGGGTTTGATATGACCGCATCTGGACATCGTAAGCTTCAGCCACGGTTATCTCCGGGTACTGGTCGACGATATTGGTTATTGGCGTGACCGTACTCTGGGCCTTGAGGAGTGCCTGGGATAGTTCCGCTATCTGCTTTTCGGTCAATGGCATAGGTACACCTCCTGTCTGAACTGGCTGGAGCATAGCATTGCGATTACGAAATGTCAATCATTAACCAGCGGTTTGCAAGTTCACCAGCCTTAACGTAGAATGCCCATAGCTGGGCTTACCGGTGGTTCAGCCCGGAAAGGAGGCCTTCTCCTGATTTCACCTGCTAATCATAACCAGTCGAGCACGCCTGTCCGGCGCACCTTTTATTACGGCTGGGTCATCGTCGCCGCCTCGGTGGTCATCATGACCATGCAGGCCGGTATCCTGTACAGCTTCGGCGTATTCTTCAAGCATCTTATCGCCGAGTTCGGCTGGAGTCGTGCCGGCACGTCAGGAGCCTATTCCCTGTTCATGATTTCCTCCGGCGTCTTCGCCATTGTCATGGGCTGGCTGGTGGACCGGTACGGACCGGCCCGGGTAATGGTGTTTTCCAGTTTCCTGGCCGGTCTCGGGTTGGTTTTGACCAGCCGGGTGACTGAACTGTGGCAGCTTTACCTCACCTACGGCATTATCGTCGGCATCGGCGTCAGCGCCTCCTTCATCACCGTCATCGCCACCACCGCCCGCTGGTTTACCCGCCACCGCGGGCTGGCTCTGGGTATCGTCTCCAGCGGAGTCGGCCTGGGCACCCTGGTGCTGGTGCCGACCGCCGAGCGCCTCATCGCCGCTTTTGGCTGGTCAACGACCTATTTCATCATCGGCGTGGCTACCTGGGCACTCATGGTTCCGGCTTCTCTTTTTCTGCGGCGCTACCCGGGAGAAAAACAGCGCCTGACTTACGGCGAGAACGGTTCTGCCGCGCCCGTAACCGCCGGTAACAAAAAAACAACCGGGCTGGCGGCCCTGGAATCCGGTATGACCGCCAGAACCGCCCTCCGGCACCGCCAGCTGTGGATGCTTATCACGATTTATTTTCTCTTTAATTTCTGCCTGCAAATAGTAATGGTGCATCTCGTCATTTATGCCATTGATATAGGCACGCCTTCTTTCATCGCCGCCACTTTCATCAGCATCATTGGCATCGGTAGCATGGTTGGACGGTTACTGATGGGCACCGCTTCCGACCGCATCGGCAGTCCCAACGCCCTCTTGATTTGCTGCACCATACTGATGCTTACCATGGTCTGGCTCATCTTCAGCCAGGAACTGTGGATGTTTTACGTCTTTGCCATCGTCTTCGGGTTCGCCTACGGCGGGGAGGTGCCCCAAATGCCGGTGCTCATCGGGCGCTTTTTCGGACTGCGGTCGGTCGCTGCTCTGGTCGGGATGGTCGTCTTTGGCGCTACCTTCGGCGGCGCCATCGGCGCTTGGATGGCCGGGAAAATATTTGACGTGACCTTAAGCTACCAGCTCGCCTTTATCATCGCCGCCGTGGCCAGTTTTCTGGCGGTAGTCATGACGCTGAAACTCAAGCAGGCCAGGCTGCCGTCTCAGGTTAAAGTCTTACCCACATCAGGCTACCGGTAAGCCTGCCCGGTGCTTTAGTCCACCGTCCGGGTTTTCAGGACACCGGTTGATTGTGGCTATGTTACCCGCCTGCCCTCCTGCCGTCAACGCGATAGTACCATTCCGCGGGCGGAGAAATGTCGGCGGCGCCACGTCTTTCCCCTCCTCCGGTCAGGTGCCGGCTATCGCTAGGCGGCTGGTGAAGGCAGGTTCTAAAAATGATATAATGCCAGCGACCATGAGCAAAAAAGAAGATAAATATCGGGAGGCAAACCTAATGAAAGATTTATTTAACCTGGAAGGTAAGGTCGCCATCATCACCGGGGGCAACGGTGGCATCGGTAAGGGGATTGCCGATGGCCTGGCCTCAGCCGGTTGCGATATCGTCATCGCCGCCCGGAATGAGGACAAAACGGCCAGGGCGGCACAGGACATCAAGGAGAGGTTCGGTGTGCGCGTGCTGGGCGTGAACATGGACGTTAGCCGGGAAGACAGCATCCAGGCCGGCGTGGCCAGGGCGGTCTCCGAGTTCGGCAAAGTCAATATCCTGGTTAATAACGCCGGCGTAAATATTCGCCACCAGCCCGAGGAGTACACCGTTGAAGAGTGGGACTGGATAATGAACGTCAACCTGCGCGGCGCCTTCCTCTGCGCCCGGGAGGTCTACCCCCTGATGAAAGCCGCCGGAGGCGGTAAGATTATCAATATCGGTTCCATGACCTCGCTCTTCGGCCTGGCCAAGGTGCCCGTCTACGCCTGCAGCAAGGCCGCCATGGTATCCCTGACCTCCTCTCTGGCTCTCGCCTGGACAAAGGATAATATTCAGGTAAATGCCATCCTGCCCGGCTGGATTGATACCGATTTAACCAGGTCGGCACGCCGGGATTTCCCCGGCCTGGATGAGTTTGTCCTCAGCCGGACCCCGGTGCGCCGCTGGGGTACTCCGGAAGACTTCATCGGGGCCGCCATCTTCCTGGCCAGTGACGCCTCCAATTACGTCACCGCCGAGACCTTAAGGGTGGACGGTGGTTTTGCCCAGGGAACCAACACCATTACTTTCGCCGTTGACTGAACATCCGGAAAAGATTTAAGGAGGCTATTGCATCATGCCGTATGGTACCGGGAAATACACTTATGAGCTGGTCGACAACTGGGCCAAAATGCCCGCGGGCTGGTCATTCCGCGACATTGGCGGTATATCCACCGATGCCCGGGACCGGGTCTATATCCTGAACCGGAGTGAATACCCCATCGTCGTCCTCGACCGCGCAGGCAACCTGCTGGACAAGTGGGGCAAAGATTTCTTCAACCGCGCCCACGGCAGCTGCATCGGCCCGGACGGCTCCATTTACTGCACCGACGACCGGAATCACATCGTCGCCCGGTTCACTCCCCAGGGAGAACTGTTGGCCACCCTGGGCACCCGGGGACAGGCCAACGATACCGGTTACGTCCGTACCTGGGATTTCTGGGAGAGCCTGGCCACGATACAGTGGGGTGCTCCCCCCTTCAACCGCCCTACCGGGGTGGCGGTAACTCCCGCCGGCATCATTTACATCGCCGACGGCTACGGTAACGCCCGGGTACATAAATTCAGCCCTGAAGGCGAATTGCTGCTCTCCTGGGGTGAGCCGGGCGGTGCCCCGGGTCAGTTCCGCCTCCCCCACAATATCTGGGTGGATAAACAGGAACGGGTCTGGATTTCCGACCGTGAAAACAGCCGCATCCAGATATTCGATTCCGAAGGAAAGTTCCTCGACGAGTGGACGGACGTTATCCGCCCGACCGATGTTTTCATCGATGATGATGACGTCGTCTATATTTCTGAATTCAGCCTGCGGGTAAGTATCTACACCATCGATGGCAAACTGCTGTCGCGCGTGTCCAACCAGAGCCACGACAAAGAGACCGCCCTCTTCCACGCCCCCCACGCCCTGGCCGTGGACGCGCACGGCGACCTCTACGTCGGGGAGGTCTCCCTGACTAACGCCGGGGTCGATAAAGGCGCCCGGACAATCCAGAAATTTGCCCGGATAAAATAATCAAACCAGGCATCAGGAGCAGAAGGTTGTCTGGGCAAAATAATAAAACCGGGCATCAGGAGAGTGCATCATGTTTGACATCATCGGCTTCGGAGAAGCCCAGCTCAGGCTCAGCACTGCCCATTTCCAGCGGCTTGAGCAGGCCACCAGCTTTGACGCCACCATCGGCGGCGCCGAACTCAACGTCATGGTCACCGCCCGCCGCCTCGGCCTCAAGACCTCCTACGTCACCCGGCTGCCCCGGAACCCGCTGGGCAGGATGGTACAGAACAAGGCACGAGAGCAGGGCGTTGATACCTCAAATATTATCTGGTCGGACAGTGACCGGCTCGGCGTTTACTTCCTCGAGTTTGGCGCCCTCCCTCGCCCCAGTGCCATCATCTACGACCGCACCAACTCGGCCATCGCCCGCATTCAGCCCGGTATGCTCGACTGGGACAGCATCTTTTCAGAAGTAAGGGCCTTCCATATCACCGGCATTACCCCCGCCCTGAGCCAGGGAGCTATGGCAGTTTCCACGGAAGCTATGCGCCGGGCAAAAGAGAAAGGTCTCCAGGTCAGCTTCGACCTTAATTACCGCGCCAAGCTCTGGACCCAGGAGCAGGCTAAAGCCGGCCTCAGCCCCCTCATGGAATACGTCGACCTGCTGATTACCACGGAGGAAGATACGGCCCGTGTTTTCGGGATTGAGGGCAAGGACTGGTCTGAGGTGGCGCACCAGCTGGCGGCTACTTTTGGTTTCAAGATGGTGGCAATCACCCTGCGGGAAAACGTCACCGTGTGGCGGAACAACTGGACGGCGATAGTCCTGAAAGACAACCGGATTTACCAAGACCGCACTTATGACGTCGAGGTCGTCGACCGCGTCGGCAGCGGGGATGCCTTCGCCGGTGGCTTCCTTTACAGCTACCTCAGCGGTAACGATGTCCAGGTGGCGCTCCGGTACGGGAATGCCGCCGCCGTGCTCAAGCACTCCTGCACCAGCGACCTGGCCTGGTTTACCCTGGAAGAGGTCGAGAAACTCATCCAGAGTCAGGGCGACCTCCGCATAAGCCGTTAGCTCTCTGGTGATGAAAAAATAAACGAACGGCGGTGCCGAAAGCTCCGGGTCAGGACTGGCGCGGGTGTTTTTTATAAGCCGGGAGTATCGCCACCGCCGCCATACCCAGCAAACCGGCGGCCACTGCCGCCAGGACACTCCACGTGTAGACTCCGGTCAGGTCAAACAGCGCCCCCCCCAGCCAGCCTCCCAGCGCCATTCCGCCCATCGCCCCCGCTACCTGCCACGAGAAGATGGCTTGCAGAGGAGCCTCGGTTCCGTAGTACTGGCGGTTGAAGATCGGGAAACCCACCATCTCGCCGCCGTAGCCGAGGCCGAAGAGCACCGCGAAAGAATAGAATGACGCCACGTCCCGCGCGTTCAGCAGAAGCAGCGTGGGCAGGGTTTGCAGCAGTAAAGCCAGAAACAGGGTGACCCGGCCCCCTTTCGCCTCCGCCAGCAGAGACATCCCCAGCCGGCTCACCATAGAAGTAGCCGCTGCCATGCTCAAAACACCGGCGGCAGTTACTCCGGAGAGACCGGCGAACGTCGCCATGGAAACCATGTGGGCAAGCGGGATGGAATGCCCCACGCAACCCAGGAGATGTATCGCCGTCAGTCCCCAGAAGCTGGACATCATGGTTACCTGTCGCAGATTAAGACTGCTGACCGGGGAGGCGGACGTAATCGGCGCTAAGTGGTCAAATTCTTCCCCGTAGGGTTTCAGGTTCTTGTCCCGGGGGCGGTCTCTGAGATAAAGGCTGGCTACCAGCATCAGGGCTCCACTGCCGAGGCCAAAGGCGACAAACGTCTCGCTCCAGCCGATGGTTTCCAGTGACCAGCGTAACAGCGGCATGAATACCGCCGGGCCCAGGCTGGTGCTTACCCACATGATACCCATCGCCAGGCCCAGTCTGGCATGAAACCAGCGACTCAGCACCACCGGAAGCACGCTCACGAATGCCGAAGCACCCACCCCACCCACCAGCACCCCGTAGTAAAGGTGAAACTGCCAGAGCTCGGTGATGGTCGCCGTCAGCAGCAGCCCGATGGTAAGAACGATTGTTCCGACCACGGCGATGCTTCGAATACCCGTCTTTTCCGCTATCCGACCGGCGATGAGCACCGTCGGAATTCCGATCAGAAACTGGAGACTGTAGGCGAAAGACACCGCCCCCCGGCTCCAGCCGTATTCTTCCACCAGGGGATCAATCATCACTCCGAAGGCAAACCTGGCCGCCGAACTTATCCCCAGCACCACCATGGTACCGCCCAGGATAATCCAGGCATAGTGCGGCCGTCTCCCGGTAAAGCGCATGATTTAAAAATCTTACCACCCCCTCCAGGGGAAAGTCCATTTGGTGTCCGGGCCGGTTTTCTGCCGGCATAGACAAGCCCCGCCCCGTTTGCCTACAATAGGCTATCGGGGCCGTCGGTAATCGCCGCCCCACAAGGGAGTATCTGATTAATATGTCCGAGGCAAGACCCTGGCATAAGTTCTGGCCGGAAGACGTTCCGCGCCACATTGACTACCCGGAAGTACCCCTCTTTGAGCTGTTAGCCGGCAGCGCCCGCGCCTACCCGGATAACGTTGCCTTCACCTGCCGCGGGCAGAGCCTTACCTACCGGGCACTGGACACCCTGACCGCCCGGTTTGCCGCCGGACTTCACCGCCTGGGAATTGGCAGAGGCAGCCGCCTGGTGCTGCTGCTGTCCAACAGCCTGGACTTTGTCATCGCCTACTACGGCATCTTGAAAACGGGCGGCACCGTAGTGCCCGTCAACCCTCTGGACAAACCGCGCGAGGTCGCCTTTTACCTCCGTGATTCCGCCGCCGCCGGTCTCATCACTACCGGGGAACATTATTCGGCACTTGAAGGAGTCATTGCGGAATGCCGTCTGGAAACGGTGATACTGACCGATTCAAAAGTTGTCCAGGGAACGCTCTCCATGCCGGCGATGCTGACCGAAAACGCCCCCGCCGCCGTCGGCGGCAATATCAAACCGAGAGAAGACGTCGCCGTTCTTCAGTACACCGGCGGCACCACCGGTTTCCCCAAGGGTATCAGGCTGACCCACTATAACCTGGTAGCCAACGCCGTGCAGAACGCTGCCTGGTTCAACTGGACGGACCGGGAAACCATCGTCGGCCTGCTGCCCTTTTACCACAGCTGGGGCGCCTGTACCGGTATCAACTCACCGGTTTACTGCGGCGCCCGGGTCGTCGTCAGCCCCCGGTTCGACCCGCCGGAACTGCTGTCGACCATTGAAAAAGAAAAAGCCACCGTACTTTATGGCGCCACCTCCCTTTTTACCATGCTGGTCAGCAATCCCCTCCTCACCCAGCACGACCTTTCCAGCCTGAAATCCGTCAAGGCGGGTGACCTGCCCATCC